>JAOZKZ010000076.1 GCA_029935075.1 Campylobacterales bacterium | reverse complement strand
CCATCTTTAAATATATAATTTCTAAACTCATCATTATTAAATACTCCATGTACAAAAGTTCCAAAAATATTTTCATTCTCAAAGTAAATAGGGTGTTTTTTACTCTTTGCAAAATGAATTTCATACCCTTTTAGTTGCATCTTATGAAGTTTAAAAACTCTCTTTTTGACTATCTTTTTCTTTTTAAATTTGACCTTAGCTTTTATGAAACCAAGCCCCTTTGTAGTTTTTATATCACTCTCAACTCCGTTTTTATCGATAAGAGTTTTAAACATCATCTCATATCCACCACAAATTCCGATAATCTTTTTTTTGTAGTTTTGAAGTGAGTCAAAAACTCCATTTTCTTTTATCCACTCTAAATCACTTACAACTCGTTTGGAGCCAGGGATGATGATATAGTCATACTCAGAAAGATTTGAAGTGATAAACTCTACTTGTAATTCATCATCAATTATAAGTGGTTCAAAGTCATTAAAATTACTGATATGTGGAAGTTTTATGATTCCAACTTTGATATGTGCACCTGATTTTTGAGTATAGTTTTGTAGACTTGCACTATCCTCAAATCCTATATTTAGCGGAAGAAATGGAAGTACACCAAGCACAGGTAGATTAAAACGCTCTTCTATGATTTTTATGCCATCATCAAACAGCGTTCTATCTCCTCGAAATTTATTGATAATGACACCGATGAGATTTTCTCTAAATTTTGGATGCATAAGTTCTATCGTTCCATAGATAGACGCAAATACTCCACCTTTTTCGATGTCTGCCACAAGGATGATTTTAGTATCAAAAGTTTCAGCTATAAAAGTGTTTGAAAGGTCTTTTTCTAAAAGATTTAATTCCACACATCCACCAGCTCCCTCGGCTACAACACAGTCATATTTTTTATCAAGATAAGAGAAAGAGTTTTTGACGATAGGCTTTAAAGTATCAATCTGTTTATAATAACTTTTGACATCTTTTTCTCCAAGCTCTTTGCCTTCAACGATAAGACTTGCAGAGTTTTTTGAGCCAGATTTTAATAAAATTGGGTTTACATGGAATGAAGTTTCAACACCTAAAATAGAATTTTGAAAATGAGTAGATATCGCTATTTCAGAGCCATCATCTGCAACTTGTGAATTATTTGAAACATTTTGTGCTTTAAATGCTACTGTTGAAATTCCCATATCTTGAAGTAATTTAGCGATGACAAATGTAATGGTGGATTTTCCAGCATCTGAACTTGTACCGAAAATTGAGATATTAGTCATGGCATTTTTTCATAATATTTAGCCAGTTAGTGTCAAAATGTTTTGTTATATAACCCTCATCATGAGGAATAGTACAGCCACTACAATCTTGATGGATAACTCCATTATGTTCTATTTGTCTTCCATCTTTGGAGTCGATATCGCACCAACTTTTAAGCTTTTTGGCACTATCATCAAAACGAAAATTCGGACATGCACAGAGATAACAGTTTAAATTTTCCATATCGTGGCATTTTTTATTTTTAGCAAACAAAGGGCAAAAATCTACATCAGTTTTTGAGATATTTTCCCAACGAAAATACTCAATAAATTTATCTTCTGCAACTTTTTCAACAATCTCTTTATGCTTTTGACTATGTTTTTCAAACCAAGAAAGATATGACACTTAGACCTCCTAAAATAGTAATTATAATTATATCCACACTCTTTTTAATCTTCAATACTTTTAAAACATCCTCTCTCAAAATCTCTCTTTTTCCATTGCCAAAATAGGGTTTTTTCAAGAGCTTACCATTGTAAGATGTATCTCCACCAAGGCTAAGGTTTTGTGTTAAAGCTATCGCTGATATTGGGTATCCAGCATTTGGGCTTTGATGACCCTGTGCGAAATTTTGCAGTAATTTATAGTTGAAATTTTTACCAATGAGCATGATTAAAAAAGCCGTCAAACGAGCAGGAATAATGTTAACAATATCATCCAACTTTGCACTGAAAAAACCAAAGTTTGTGTAACGACTGTTTTTATAACCCACCATCGAGTCAAGAGTATTTATCGCTTTATAAACCACAATTCCCTCAAATCCAAAAAGCAAAAGATAAAAAAGTGGAGCGATAACACCATCACTTAGGTTTTCAGCATAGGTTTCGATGAGGGCTTTGTTCATGTCACTTTCACTTAAATTTTTAGTATCACGACTCACAAGATAAGAGAGTAATTTTTTGTTTCCTATCGCATCTTTGACACTTGTGTAAAGCATATTGTGAGCTAAAAACATAGATGCAAAAATAGCCAATAACAGATAATGAAACACAAGTGTAAATATATAAGCGATAATCCAAACCCCAAGAAGAAGAGATACCGTTAAAAATAGACCTCGCATTTTGCTTTGATGATAAAACTTCTTCTCAAAAAAGTTGATATAATTTCCCATAAGAATTATAGGATGTCTAATCTTTTGAAACTCCCCAAATCGTAAATCAATAAGATATGCGATAAGGGCTACAAGTGAATTCAGCGAAGTACCTTTGCCAATTTTTTTACATCCTTTTTACTTCTAACGGCAAACCGAACATGTTTATCATCTAAAAAGTCAAAGTTCTCACAATTTCTTATGAGGATTTTCTGTTTGTTGCATTTTTTTTGTAGTTTTTTTGCATCTAGTTTTTTTAACTTTA
Source organism: Campylobacterales bacterium (assembly GCA_029935075.1). GTDB lineage: Bacteria > Campylobacterota > Campylobacteria > Campylobacterales > QNZT01 > SZUA-1433. Next base: position 7,194 of record JAOZKZ010000076.1, on the reverse strand, counting down.
GAAGGAAAAAGTTTGCATCACTTTCATAAATCTTTTTGATATATTTTGAGGATTTTAAGAGTTTAAAAAGTCTCTTTTTATCTTTTGCTAAATTCTCAATTGTTCTTTTTTCAAAACTTTTATCTTTTAAAGCTTCCAAAATATAATTTTCATCATAAGTTGAGATATTCCAAGCTGGAATTGTTTTTTCTATTGCCTCTATATTTTGTTCACTTGAGAGGATTATGCCCACTCTTACCCCTGCACATGAGTAAAACTTTGTGAGAGATTTTAAGATATAAAGTTTATTACTATTTCTAAAAGAGGAGGTGTTTGGAGTAAAATCCAAAAAAGATTCATCTATCAAAACTGTATTATTTTGTCGTTCCCAAATCTCAAAAAGTCTTTCAAGATCATAATATCTTCCATCAGGGGTAGAGGGATTTACAAAGATAACAAAACTATCTTTTTCAGGTTCTTCATAAAGGTTTTTAAAACGGTCAATCAGTTTAACTTTTTTAGCATGACTGCTATATTCGCCATAGGCTGGAGCATAGATAGTTACCGTTGTTTCAACATTACTTAAAATCGCTTGTATCGCCGAACTTGCACCATTAAAAAGTGCTATCTGAGTTGGTTTAACTTCATACTTTTTGGCGAGTCTCTTTTTTAGTTTTGTATATCTAAAATCTGCGTATTTTGAGATATCAAGCGTGTTAAAATCCAAAGCTATTTTGGGTCGGAGTTGGTTAATGTTTGAGGAGAAATCTATCACTTTTTTTGGAGTTATCTTAAGCTCTTTTGCAAATGTGTGGATGTCACCACCGTGGGAAGATTTTTTCATATTGTTATTCTCTTTTATTGATATATTTTACGATACCTTGTTTTTTTCCATTTATGGTTTGATGTTCTATCTTAAATGTTTTTGGCTCTTCAAGACCTATTATTACCATAGGTACAGTTAAAATATCTCTTAAAGGATTTAGATAAGTTAGAAATTTTTCATATTCACCAACTGCACCATCAAATCCGCCACTATCTTTTAGTGCTTTTGTGGCACAAATGATTACAGCAATTTCAGTATCAATCTCTTTTTTCACATGGTTTAATTCACTTGCAAGTACTGGTTTTATCAAATTCCAAGCGATTGCTTCCCCATGGTTAAATGCTACTTCTAAAGAGATATTATGTTTGGCAAAATCTAACCTCCACCTATTTCCACTATATTCATCATCTTGAAAAATCAAACTCTCTTCATTCCAACCTTGATTAATAAGTTTTTGTTTTAAAGTATTGTTTATCGATTCAGATAAACTTTTTGCTTTTCTTGTTGAAGTTTCAAAATATGATATTAATTCATCATCATTTATACTTTCGATAACTTCTAGCAACTCATGCCAAGTTTCTTTATAGTTAGTCTCATGTTCTAAAATTACTTGTGCATGGCGAAAAGAGTGTATTTTAAATCTCATGTAAAAGTGTTTTTCCCAACTTTTCAACCACCCCAATTACCAAAGCATTTCCCATTAAAAAAGCTCTTTTACTATCACTTGCCCCTTTGGTATGGTTGTCTGGAAACATGTTTAATCGCTCCAACTCTACAGGTGTGAGTCTTCTATGTTTTCCATCCACACACACGACATGTTTAAATCGAGATGCAGATAATCCTCCCTCTCCTGTGATAATGGTTCGAGAGGGTTTTTCTAGGCAATCTGGAAAGCCCATTTTTCCTTCCGCATAAGTGTATTTGTGACCTGTTGTTTTGTTGATTCTCTCAATTGATTTTGAACCTTTTTGATATTGCCACTTTTTTAACTCTTCATCATTGATATAAAATTCACTTGGTATCTCTTTTTCTTCTTGTAAAAAATCTCCAAGTCTGGCTATCTTTCCATTAAAATCTGTCTCAATTTTAGCAGTATGATAGGTTCCATCAACCATATAACCACTATCAAAAAAGGCATTTTGTTTAGGGGTTTTTGTGTTGAAATTTTCGGTTATATCTACCAAGTCACTACTTAATTTATCTGTTTTAATATCTTTTAAAAGTCTATTTTTACTAGGAAAAGTTTTTTCAAAAAGAGAGTGTTTATCCAATACTTCATTTGGCTTGTTTGAAGAGAGTTGTTTATAAATTTTAGTACCTTTTTTATAGGCAAAGATAAAAACCCTCTTTCTTCTTTGTGGCATGCCATATTGGCTTGCATCTATAACACGCCACTCAACAGCATAGCCAAGTGCATTGAGGGACGAGAGAATGATAGCAAAATCTCGTCCTCTTTGAGAAGCAGGAGATTTTAAGAGTCTATCTACATTTTCAAGTAAAAGATACTTTGGTGCATTTTCTCTTTTGCCTACTAAAATACGATATATTTCCCACCAAAGAACCCCTTTTTTACCAACTATGCCATGAGAGTTTTTTAGTGTACTAGCTACAGAGTAATCTTGACAAGGAAAACCACCCACTAGCAGGTCATGGTCTGGAATGTCATCTACTTTTACACTTGCTATATCTTCATTTGAGTGATTTTCTAAACCAAATTGTGCACTATAAATATCCGAAGCATGTTGGGCTTTGGTTGATGGTTCCCACTGATTACTCCAAGTGATATCAAACCCATTTTTTGTCTTACTCGCTCTTTGCAATCCTATACGAAATCCACCAACACCTGCAAAAAGCTCTATGGTTTTGATAGTTTTAGTACGGTTTTCATTCATTAGCTTGTTCAAAGAGTTTTCCATTCCTATGTATTGAAGATGATTTAATGCTGTCATATTGTGTCCCATGTATTTTTGGGACTATTATGACAAAATTATCAACTTTGATTAAATTATATTTCAAAATGAAATATTTATTTTACCTTTTGTAGTGATTGTATCATCTTCTCAATAAAATATAAACAAACACAACCCCACCAACAAATGAAGTAATTATCCCAACAGGTATCTCTGAAATTGTAGGTAGACTTCTTGAAATCGTATCACAAAGCAGTAAAAACACTCCTCCAGTTAAAAAAGTAGGCACAATTGTTTTCTCAACACTTTGTTTCATCACACTTTTCACGATATGAGGGATGATAAGTCCTATAAAAGAGATGGGTCCTACGATGCTCACAAGCACCCCAACAGCCAAAGATATGACTATAAAAAGAGTGATTAAAACTCTCTCGACATTTACCCCTTTTAAAAATGCAAACTCACTTGAAATGGAGAGTAATTTTAACTCATGTGAGTATTTAAGAGCTACAAAAAGTATGATAATCGCACTCAAAATTACTGGCAAAGTGTCGCCATAGCCAACTGTTAAAAGACTTCCCATGGTAAATCTAAGAACCAAATAACTCTCTTGAAAATCGCTGATATAGTATAAGATTAGAAGTATAGATGAGTAGAGAAATGAGAGTGCAATTCCTACTAAAATAAGCCTTTGGTCGCTTGATGATGGGAGTTTTTTGGAAAAATAGTAGATTAACCCAACCGTACTTAGTGCTCCGAAAAATCCAAAAAGTGTTACAAATGAGAAACCTAAAAAGCTACTGGTAAATCCAAAGATGATAGCCGTAGCAGCTCCCAAAGTTGCACCGCTAGAGATACCAAGAGTGAAAGGAGTGGTGAGTGGATTTCTAAAAAGTGTTTGGAAAAGTAATCCTGAAAGTGCAAGTATCCCACCACTCAAAAATGCTAAGATAGTTCTAGGAAGTCGGATTTGTGTGAAGATTTGGTACTCCATGGATGATTGGTTGAAGATATTTGTAAGATTTAAATCCACCTTTCCGATAAGTGAAGATAAAACTAGCATGGAAATTATAAATAAATACCAAAATATTTTCATAAATTCACCAGCACTTTTTCACCATCTATAACCACACTATCCCCAAATATATTGTGAAGATTTGAGGGGGTAAAAAACTCTTTTGAACTTTTAAATTTATTTGCTTTGCCATTAGTTATATAAAGGATTGGATAATTTAGCTTTAGTGCTAGTTGCAAGTCATGGGTGATGATAATCTTCTGTTTTAAATGGTTGGGATTTTTCAGTATTTCAAAAGCTAATTTTGTTTTTTTTGGGTCAAGGTTGCTTGTTGGTTCATCAAATATAGTAAGTTTTGCATCTTGCACAAGAGCTGAAGCTAGAAGTAGAAGTTGTTGCTCTCCAGAACTCAGCTCCGAACAGTAGCTTTTTTCAAATTTTTTAAGCTCTAAAAGCTCTAAAACTTTTTTGATTTTTGAACTGTGAAAACTTAAAGCTAAAAAATCATAAACATTGATATATGAGTCGTAGATAGAGAGTTTTGGAGGTATATAATTTATAAGAGATGACCGTTTGTTGTTATCCAAAGACTCTATAAACAAATCTTTTATTTTTATTGATTTTTTACTTTTAATAAGTCCACAAAATAGCTTTGCCAATGTGCTTTTTCCCGCTCCATTTGAGCCAAGAATAGTTAGGTTTTCATCCTCTTTTAACTCTAAAGAGATTCCTTTTAAAATCTCCTTTTCATCAATCTTGAACGAGGGTAAGTTTACTTTTAGCATCTTCTAAAACCTCTCTAAAATCTTGTATAAAATTGATAACTCTATGGCTTGGCATGCCTGCATATTTTTTGGTTGTGACATAGATAGTTTTGGCTTTTGATGCAGTTATGGGTAGGTCTAGCCATGGCTGTATCATTTTTTTCGACTCCTCTTCATCTTTTACTAAATGAGCCAAGATATAAATGATGTCAGGATTTGTAGCTATTATCCCCTCATACGAGAGCATAGGCTGTTTTGTACCGTTTTCACTAAAGGCATTTTGATTTCCAGAAGCTCTTATAATGTCTGCAAAATAGATACTGTTTCCACTCACAAAAACTTCCTTTTTAAGGTCAAATTGCCTACCAAAAACGATAAGGATTTTTTTATTTTTTAAAACCTCTTTAGTCTTTTGCATCTCTTTTTCTATATCTTTTGTGATAGTTTTTGCCTCAGTCTTTGCATCTGTTAAAGCACCAATCTTCATAATCGAATTTTTGATATCATCCAAAGAGGAGATTTTTATAAACTCTGTTTTGATACCTAGCTTTTCAAGTTTTGGTTTTAGTGGAAGATTGTTTTTTTGCATCAAAACAAGTGTAGGTTTCAAAGATACAATTTTCTCCAACGATACGGAAAAATATCCACCAACTTTTTCAATATCTTGGGATTCTTTTGGGTAGGTTGCATAAGTAGTGTTCCCTACTATTTTATCTCCCTTTCCAAGAGCAAATAGAACTTCATTTATCGATGGAGCAAGGGGGATAATCCTCTGAGTTTCTGCCCAAAGAGATGCAGATAAAAGTAAAATCAATAGTTTAAATTTCAAATCGTTCCTTTAAAATGTTTACATGGTTTCTAAAAAAAGTATGTAGATATGTTCCATAAACTTTATCTTTTTGTTTGCTCATTATATCTTCTTTTACAGGCTTACTACAATGAAAACAGTGACCTTTTATACCATCAATCTCATAATACCCAAGCCTAGTAAATCTCTTTTGCATCTCAAAATCAATATCTAAAATCCCACTCATCTTTTTATCGTCAATTTTGTTTCCAAGATAGATAAACCCTGCACACTCGCCATAGATAGGTTTAGTTTTAGAGTGAATTATCAAAGAATTACGAAACAGTTTTGAATTTTTTAATGCCTCAGAAGCTTCATTAGTTTCCACATAACCACCAGGGATATAGACTATATCTGCATCTATTAGTTCATCATTAGTTGGGTTAACTGTAAGTACTTTAGTAAATACCTCTTTGAAAAACTCCAAATTATCATGGTAGAGAAATGAGAAGTTTTTGTCATGTATAACAGCAAGAGTTTTTTCGCTTTTTGGAACTTTCTCAAATGGATAGTTTTTGATTTCAACAAAACTTGTTGCTAGATTCTCTATCGCTGGTATATCTATATATTGTAAAACTTCGCGAGATATGGAGTCTAGTTTTTTCAAGTTTTCATCAGATAAATTTAACCCTAAATGTATCGAATCAAGACTCTCTAAATGGTTGGGAATCCACCCTAAAACTTTTATATCTTCATGGTCTTTTTCTATCTGTTTTTTTATAAGTTGGTAGTGTCTGTCTGAGGATAATCTGTTAAACACTACAGCTTTTATCGTGTTATCATGACGATAAGTTTTTAAGCCTTTTAAAACAGCTGATATAGTGATATATGTCGCACTTCCATCAAGTAGCATGATAGTTGGGATTTGCAAAAGAGTGCTGACATCGTATGCCGAACACCCCTTATCCATACCATCATAAAAACCCATAACTCCCTCTAAAATAGCCATGTTCTTATCTGTATATCTATCAAATATCCATTTCACCTGTTCCTTATTCATCATAAAAGTATCTAAGTTGACACAAGGAGTTGAAGTAACCTTTTGATGAAACTGAGGGTCGATAAAATCAGGTCCAACCTTGAAAGGTCGAACCGAATTTTTGAAATGGTGCAAAAGTGCAGTTGTTAAAACCGTCTTTCCTTGATTTGATGCAATTGCTGAGATGGTGATGGCTTTTTTCACTATTTTATCTTATATCTAAACCCAAGATAGTAAGCTCTTTCGCTCGTTGCATATCCCGTAATCGTCTGATAATCCTCATCTAAAACATTATCAATTTTTCCATAAACACTAAGCTGTGAGTTTATATCATAATCAGCAGTCAAATCCACAACTGTATATGCCTCATAATCAACTTTTGGATTTTTATCATATTTTGATTTTTTTCTTTCACCTACATACTGTACCAAAGCCCCAACATGAGTGTCAGCCAAACCGTAATAATCTAACGACAGATTAGCTGTATCTTTTGGTCTTCGTGCTAACTCTTTTCCATCTTTATCTTCTGTTTTTAGGTAAGTGTAGTTCAGCCCATATCCAAAATCATCAATATTTCCAGCATACTCAACTTCAACACCTTTAAGAGTGCTTTTTCCAGCAACATTGAAATACGACCCAGCAAATGTAGTAAAATCTGTCGTAACATACTCTATCAAATCATCAACATCATTTTGAAAGTAAGTAACCCCAAGCCCTTTATAGTTTGCAGTCACATCAAACCCTTTTGTCTCTTCTGGATTTAAATCTTTGTTTCCTGCATAGCTGTAAAGTTGAAAAAGTGAAGGAACATTATAAGCAGTTGCATAGTTTACAGAAGTCCAAAAGCCTTTGATGTTTTCATGGATATGTTTTA
>JAOZKZ010000075.1 GCA_029935075.1 Campylobacterales bacterium | reverse complement strand
CAAAATAAGTAGCCCCACCTTTATGAAATATAACAAGAGAATCAGCAAGTCTTCGTAAAAGCATTTCGGAGTGAGTAACCATGATAGTGGCTCCAGAAAAACTCTCTATCGCATCACAAAGTGCATCTATAGACTGCATATCAAGATGGTTTGTCGGTTCATCTAGAAGAAGTAAGTTTGCAGGAGTGGCGATAATTTTCCCAAGCATGACACGGCTTCGCTCTCCTCCTGAAAGAATCTCTATCTTTTTATCAGCCAATTCGCCTGAAAACATCATAGTCCCACAAATAGCTCGGATTTGTGAAATACTCATGCTTTTAACGACTGAATTTATCTCATCTACGATACTATTTTTGACATTGAGTCTTTCAATATTTGTCTGTCCAAAATGTGCCATAGAAGTTGAGGGATGCAGAGTGATTTCTCCCTCTTGTTGAGGAAGTTCCCGTGCGATATAATTAAGAAGGGTTGATTTACCCTTGCCATTTTTTCCGATAATCGCCAAACATTTTCCATTTTCCAAAGCAAATGAAAGATTTTCAAATAGAGGTTCATCTTCTTTATATCCAAAGCCTAAATTTTCCGCTTTTAATGTCACCTTTGCAGGAGTATTTTTATAGTTAAAGTTAAAAGAGAGACTAGATTCACTCTCTAAGCTCTCCATCTCTTCCATCTTATCCAAAGCTTTTTGTTTTGATTGAGCAAGGGCTGCTGTTGAAGCTCTTGCTTTATTTCGTGCTACAAAATCCTCCAACTCTTTTCTCTTTTTCTCTTGATTTTGTCGGGTTTTTTCATAAGTTTCATCACTCAAAGCCAAAGTATCATAATATTTTTTCGTACCACCCTCAATAATAAACAGAGCTTTTCTTTGAATTCCCATCGTATGAGTGGTAACACTATCCATAAATTCACGGTCATGGGTTATGAGTATCACTTCACCTTTAAAAGTACGGATGAAGTTTTTTAACCATCGCAAAGAGAGGATGTCGAGATAATTGGTAGGTTCATCAAGTAACAACATGTCAGGTTCAGTTGCTAAAAGCTTCGCAAGATTTATCCGTATCTGATACCCACCAGAAAAACTCAGTGGGTCTTGTTCTAAATCCTCATCTGTAAACCCAAGTCCAAAAAGAATCTTTTCAACTTTATAAAAATTGTACTGCTCTTCTTCTGAAAGCACTTGTGCACACTCTTCTCTTACAGTTTTTTTACTAAATTCAAGATGCTGACGAAGTGTCCCTATCTTATAATTTTTAGGGATACTCATATCTCCATCATCATAGCCCTCTTCTGCTAAAATGATTTTAAAAAGGGTTGATTTTCCTGAACCATTTCGTCCGATGAGTCCTATCTTTTGATTTTGTGATAGTTTTAGGTTAAGATTTCTAAAAAGTGTCTGTCCGCCGAAGCTTTTGGAGAGGTTGGTTAGTTGTATCATAATTTGTCCGTTTTTTTAATAAAAATAAGTATATCTAAATACTACACATTCACTACATACACAACCGATAAAATTTCAATATCTTAAATATGATAAGGAGAGAATATCATGAAAGCTCAAACAATCAGAAACTTACTCATTGGTTCCATATTTGCATTGGGAATGATGACTATGGGATGTTCCACAAAAGATAGCTGCACAGCTAAAACTATAACACCAACAGAGTCTAGTATGGGTGTTGGTAAATGTGGTACGGGAATGCAGGGCAAATGCGGTGCAGGAAAATGTGGTGCTAGCATCAAAGCTGAAGGCATGAAGTGCGGTACAGGTAAATGTGGAAGTGCTGAAAAAGCTACTGGACAATAATCTTTTTTCATCAAAAGTGTTACTCTATATTTGAAAGTAAGTGAGTACACTTTTGACTATCTCCTAAAACAATATGGTAGAATAGTTTCAAAGGAGATAAGATGAATAAACCTATCAAATTCAAACTTGAAGAAGGTCTCAAATACGCCTTTTGCACATGTTCTCTCTCAAACAAGAAACCTTTTTGTGATGGAAATCATAGAGGAACCTCTTTTAAACCCCTAAAGTTTGTGCCATATGAGAGTAAAGAAGTGATATTATGCAGTTGCGAACAGACTAAAAATCCACCTTATTGTGATGGTACGCATAAAAAATCTAAGGAAAATTAATGGCCTATATAAAACTCTGTAAATATGAAGATATGACTCCCCAAATCAAAGAAAAAGCAGATCCAGTTCTTGAAAAAACAGGAAAACTTGGAGAAATTTTTGAACTTTTGGCACTAGACAAAGACCTCTACTTTGCAACTGATATGATGGTTCAAAACTTTTTACTTAAAGAGACGCGTCTAAGTTACAACACAAAAGAGCGTATTGCACTTTTAGTTTCAATAGAAAACCACTGTACTATGTGTGTTGATGTTCATAAAAATATCGCAAAAATGTTAGGTATGAAAGAGGAACAAGTAGAAGAAACTTTACATGGTATTGAGGCTATAAATACAGACGAGAAAGAAAAAATGCTTTTAAGACTAGCACTAAAAGCCGCTAGCAAAGAGAGTTATAAAACTACACAAGAAGACATAGATGCATTAAAAAATGTGGGATGGAGTGAACTTGAAATCCTTGAAGCTGTACGAATAGCTGCGTATTTTAACTATATCAACACACTTTCAAATGTCTTTGGATTGGGACAGTAAAAAGTTTTAGATATCAGCCAAATAGAATAATTCTAAAACGAGAAGGGAAATCACACCTTCCCTTCTCGTAAATTTACGGCAACATAACATCATGTGAAGTAGGATTTTTTATCTTTTCTGGATCTAGTTTTCTATAGTTCATAGTATCCCAATAAGAAAACTCTTTTTCACTAGTAAGTACACCACCTCGCCTCTGTGTTTCCCAAATTCCATCTCTCCCTGGATTTTCACATGGCATTTCACAATATCTAAGATACCTCCATGTAAGATACCATGGTACGGGTTGTACTTCATCCTCATCACTATCATGATCAGCAAAATAATGCACGCGTATACTGTATGAACCGTACATGCCCTCTGGATTTGCACTGCCATCGGTAAAAAGTGTTGACATACCTTCAATACCAATATAATGTTCAGGACCATAACCATCTGTATTGTCAACATCAAGATAAGGGTTGGTTACACTAAGCCCTTCACGATGAGTATAGGAGACAGTTTGTCCAGTTTTTACTCCATCAATACTGTCAGGCTCTTTAACATAGAGGTCGATATCACTCTGACCTTTTGACCATGTTAGAGTAACTCCTATATGAGCAGGAGAGTGTGTGGACTCAATGATATCAAACTTAAATGCTGACCAATTTGAATAAAAACTCTTCCTTTTTGCCCCCATTAGAATAAACATATTTTCACCCTGAAGAACTGGCAGTGTAAATGTAAATTCACCAGTACCACCACCGAGATAATTGTCCACAGGTGTCTGGAAATGTTTTTTATTCCCATAAAAAATCCTTAGGTTGTCAGCAATACAACACTTAGATTGAGCCAATCCACCTAAAAGAGTACCTTTTACAACTACTGCTGTATCTGATGTAATATATTTATGCTGTTCTAGTGCTGTTAGTCCTTCTTTTGCACTACCTTTATCATTTTTGTCATAGACTACCTCACCACTGTTTTTTCCAACTATTGAAGTAATCTCAATGGTTGGAAACTTACTATCATCTTTGAAGCCTGCATCAGCAGAATCTTTTATTTTTTGCATAACAGCATCTGTCAATCCGACTCTAAACCCAGAATGATAAAAAAGATTATATGCTATTCTCTTTGATGATGTACTAGTTCCACCAAGATAATCATCAAAATAACTACCAATTTTATAGACAATACGACGCGTATCATCATTTGAATTATTAGGATCATAAACATGAAAAACTATCTCACCATTTTTAAAATCAACTCTATATGTTGATACTTCATGTCCTTTATCCTTTATATATTCTGCTCTATAATAAGAATTAACCGTTCCTGGTATTCTTTCTCGTTCAAGGAATACATCCTTATAGATACCTATTTTTGTTAGATTGTTAGTAATAAAAAGTGAACCGACCAAAGATAGTGCCACATCCAAGGAAGAGACTTTTTGTTCACCCTCTTCATCTCTAATTTCACTTACTATATTTGCCAATCTACTATGAACTCTACTAACAATTTCGATAGCCGTACTATCATCTTGCCATCTTTGAGTTGGTACAGAATCTCTATAGTTAGAGTAAAGTTGTGGACTATATCCATATTTATGATAATATTTGGCAAATGCAACCATTCCCATACAAACACCACCATTAGCTTTATCGTAGTAAGAACCATAATTGGGAATAAACCAACCATTTTTTGCTGCTCTAAAACCTGTATCAATTACAATATCTTTTTCTTCCAACTCCACAAGGGTTTCAATCAATATTCCTGCATTAATGTAAGTTGCATAATTACTGTAACTACCAATATGTGCTCTTGATGATATACTGCGAGTAGCCACCTGTGTATCCTCTACTGCAGTTTGGGCAAAACTTCGAGTCTTAAATGTGATAGTTTTTTTGACTCTATCTATTTTAGTAAATCCTTCTGATTCAAGGGTTTTATTCCCTGAGTTATAGTAATAATAGAACAATGAGCCTTCTGCAACAGAAGCTGGTGGGACTTTATAAGGAAGCGTAACTTCTACCAATTTATCAAACATTTGATACTCATTCCAGCCATCTGAACCACTAGCAGCTATCCTTATCATTTTGTCTGCCAAAAATGAACCATCAGGCATCCCTACAGAACCTGTAATATCCGCATAACCTATGGTTAAATCAATATCCTCAGAAACTGCCCCAACTGGAATAACAATTTTAACACCATTGAGGGGACTTGATGGGTCATTAATCTCTACTGTCCCTCCATGTATACCAACTTTTGCTATAGTAGGTGTAGCATCTTTAAATTCACCATTAGTTATAGTGATTAGATTAGAAGTAATCTTACCATCTACAGCACTAGGCTTATTAGAAGTAGTATCACCACTACCTCCACATCCACTAAAAAACAATAGAACCAAAGTAAAAATTAAACTCAACTTTGTATTTTTCATCTCTTTCTCCTAAAAAAATTTAACTTTTTAATTATAACATCAAAGAGTTGCCTATTTGTCCCATTCTCCTATACAAATAAACTTTACCTATAGAGTAAAAAAGCTTTTTTTCAAGTAATTCTAAAATAGAAAACCTATCTAATTCAAATCTTTCCTAAAATCAGACAAATAGACTTCTTTGATAAGTATTACAAGAAGTCTATTTATGATACAATACGCAAAAAATTTATCCTAGGAGTTTTCATGAGTAGAGTTTTCAATTTCGGTGCAGGACCTGCAGCTATCCCTTTAGAGGTGCTTGAAGAGGCACAACGACATTTAGTAGATTTTCATGGAAATGGTATGTCTATCATGGAAGCTTCACATCGTTCAAAAATGTACGATGATGTTCATAGTGAAGCATTAAGTTTGATGAGAGAGCTTTATGAAATTCCTGCTGATTATGACATCTTATTTTTACAAGGTGGTGCCTCTACTCAGTTTGCAATGGTTCCGATGAACTTATCTCTTGGCGGAAAAGCGGAGTATGTAGATACAGGTAGCTGGTCAGCAAAAGCGATAAAAGAGGCAAAAATTTTAGGTATCGATTTTGAGATAGTTGCAAGTTCAAAAGAGAGTTCACATAACTCCATTCCAACAGATATAAACTTTTCTGACGATGCAGATTATGCTTATATCACTTCAAACAATACAATCTATGGAACACAATATCAAACATTTCCAGATACAAAAGCACCTTTGGTTGTAGATGCATCTAGCGATATATTTTCTTATCCTGTTGATTGGTCAAAAATAGACCTACTATTTGCAGGTGCTCAGAAAAATGCAGGACCTTCAGGAGTTACAATCGTTATCGTTAAAAAAGAGTTACTAACTCGTGTGAAAGATAATGTCCCTTCAATGCTTCGTTACTCAACTCATGCAGATGCTAATTCACTATACAACACACCTCCAACTTTTGGTATCTATATCTTGAGCCTTATTCTAAAATGGATAAAAGGCAAAGGTGGTATAAAAGCTCTTCAAATTGAGAATGAAGAGAAAGCTGCAATACTTTATGACGCTATCGATAACAGTGATGGATTTTATGTAGGACATGCACAAAAAGATAGTAGAAGTTTGATGAATGTCTCTTTTAACATCAAAGATAAAGATGCTGAACTTGAAGGAAAACTTGTAAAATTGGCAACTGAAAGTGGAATGATTGGACTTAAAGGACATCGTTCTATCGGCGGACTTAGAGCTTCTATCTACAATGCAATGACCAAAGATGGTATTGAAGCACTTGTTGCACTTATGAACAAATTTGCAGAAGAGAACAGATAATATGTTTAAAATTCAAACATTAAATAAAATATCGCCAAACGGACTAGAGCATTTTCAAAGAGAAGATTATGAAGTCGCAAGCGAAATCTTAAATCCTGACGCAGTAGTGGTCAGAAGTTTCAAGATGCATGAGATGGAGCTAGATACAAATCTAAAGGCCATCGCAAGAGCAGGAGCTGGAACAAACAATATACCTATCGACAAATGTAGTGACCAAGGTATCATAGTTTTTAATACTCCAGGGGCAAATGCAAATGCGGTTAAAGAGCTTGTTATTGCAAGTTTGTTTCTATCTTCAAGAGATATTGCAAACGGTATTGCTTGGACACAAAGTATCAAAGATGAGGGCGACAATGTTCCAGCTTTGGTTGAAAAAAACAAATCAAACTTTGGTGGCTGTGAAATAAAAGGAAAAACTCTAGGTGTTGTAGGACTTGGTGCTATTGGTGCGATGGTTGCAAACAATGCTTTGGATTTAGGGATGAATGTTATAGGTTATGACCCATATCTTTCCGTTGAAGCTGCATGGGAGCTTTCAAGTAAAGTGAAAAAAGCAACTGGTCTTGAAACACTTTTAGCTGAAGTTGATTATCTGACAATACATGTTCCGTTAATGGATAGTACAAAAGGAATGTTCAATACTGAAAAATTCAACATGATGAGAGAAGGCATTAAAATCATCAACTTTGCTCGTGGTGGTTTAGTAGATGACGATGACATGATAAAAGCTTTAGAAGACGGGAAAGTATCCTCTTATGTTACAGACTTTCCAGAGGCAAAACTTCTTGGTGTAAAAGGCGTAGTTCCTATCCCTCATCTTGGTGCTTCAACAGCAGAGAGTGAAGAGAACTGTGCAGTCATGGCAGTTGAGCAGGTAAAAGACTTTTTAGAAAATGGTAACATCAAAAATTCTGTTAACTTTCCAAATGCAATCCTACCAAGAACTCCAAGTGAAAACAGAATTATCATTGCAAATAAAAATGTACCAAACATGATTGGTGAGATTAGTTCACTTCTTGCTGAAAACAGTATCAATATCCATGACATGCTCAATAAAAGCAAAAATGACCTCGCTTATAATATTATCGATGTAGATGGAGATGTTTCAGAAGCAGTAATCGAAAAACTGCAAAATATTGACGGAATTATTACCGTTAGAGTTATAAACTAGAAAGTTTTTCCAGTCAATTCGTCAATTCTCTTTTGTACATCATTTAAGATATTGGCGATTTGATTTTGCAGGGTGTAGAACTCTTCCATGTGAGTTGCTGGGATATCGTCTTGGTTTCTTACATGGTGAATCATATCTTCTAAAATTATCTTTTTTTGTCTCGCTTCTTCTAAATTTAAAAGCTCTATCCCAGTATCAAGGTCATTAACTTTATCATACCAAGCAACAATTTTCCGTCTTCTCATCCAGTTTATGGTTGGCACAACTACTTCAACAAAAAAAGCAAAAAGAGTTAAAATTGGTAAAAGATACAACAACCCAAATTCATGCAGTTTATTTAAACTTTGAGCTGTCCAAAAATCAAATTTTTCTTCATAAAAATGTCTCTTTTCTTTAAAATAATCAACAGATGCATTATCTTGTTCAAACTCCAACATAGAGGAATTTGGAAAGGTATTCTCTTTTTGAAATATACCCGCACCATTATGTGTTTTTTCAATTGCTTTCATAAGAAGTCTTGTTAACTCTTTTGGTGCATTTATCGTCGCAATCAAAGTTTTAACCGATAGCAATGAGTGTGCAGTATCAGGTATACTCTCTTTTAAGTCAAACCCAGAAGCCTCAAGGATTAGTATCTGAAAATCTTGGTTTTTGTTTAAAAAATACTGTCTATAAGTTTGTGCATCTACAAAATGAAGAAGAGATATATCACTATTGCTAAGTAATTTTTTTACCAATTTTGAGTTAGGTGAAGCAACATAGAACATTGCATCTATAGTGTTAGACTGTAGTTGAAATGAGGCATCCCCACTACTTAGATGCAAAAATTCACTGTTATTTGCATCTATCCCTATCTCATTTAAAAGGTTTTTTGCTACAGGATAAATTCCACTACCTTTACCACCAACAGCAATTGTTCTACCTATCAAGTCATGCAAAGATGTAATATTTTTATCAGTATAAAATATCCAAACTGGTTCATAAGCAATGTTTGCCAAAGCTAACATTTCCTTATCTTTTATCTCAGTTCCACCTTGCACAAAAGCATAATCAACTTCGCCATTTATAAGCCTTTGCTGTGCATCTATAGAACCATCAGTAGTAACAATTTTTAAATTTATTCCATCTTTTTCCAATATCTCTTTGTATTTTTGAGCAGAAGCATAATACCCTCCGCCTTTTCCACCAGTAGCGATAGAAATCTCTTTAACATGTGAATCTTTATCAAAATGGACAAAAATAAAAGGAATAGCTACAAGCAGTAAAAAAGTGATAAAAAACTTAAATAAATTCATATACCCATTTTATCGTATTAATATGATTTAAATTTTTAAAATTATTTCACTTCAAAAGCTTTAGAAATTATTAATTTTCCATCAATATAAATCTCACCTACAAAAACATTATATTTTTTATAAGTCGCCACACCTTTTGGAGTACCACTCATGATGATGTCCCCATCTTCAAAACTCATAAATGAACTTATCTCACTGAGTATTTTATCAGGCTTGTAAATCATCAAATTATAAGTCGCATATTGGGCTAAAATATCATTGATAAAAAGTTTCATCTCCAGAGTTTTTATATCTCCATCAAACTTTA
Organism: Campylobacterales bacterium; assembly: GCA_029935075.1. Lineage (GTDB taxonomy): Bacteria > Campylobacterota > Campylobacteria > Campylobacterales > QNZT01 > SZUA-1433. Next base: position 725 of record JAOZKZ010000075.1, on the reverse strand, counting down.
CAAATTCACTTAGAACTGCACTTTTATCAAACCCTTTTGCCCTCTCCCATGGAAGCCCTTTTTCTTTCATTTTGTTTTGAATACCTGCTTTTGTGAGGTCAAGTCCAAAACCAATCCCATCTATCTTTTTATCTTTTATCAAAAAACAGATTTCCCCCTCAAAGCGGCAATCTTCTTGGATATAATAAAGCGTATCAGTTATGGCAGAGTTTGGCTTGTTAAAAAGCACCATAGAATCAGGCGTTTCATTGTTTAACTCTTTGATGTGTTCAACATAGTTTCGCCCAACACAGACAACTTTTGATGGAGTTATAGTCTCATCTAAATACTTTATAGTTTGCATCTGCTAATCAATCCTAAGATTTCTCATAAAGTTTCCTGCAATTCCCATACCTCTTTCTTTAAATGTATGCCCGATATGCGGCTCATAAACTTCATCAACTGTTTTAAAAAACAATTCTAACCATTGCTCAAATACTTCACGAGTCAACTCTCCCATTTGAGTATGTGGCATAAAAGGATTGCCCGTATAAGTTCCATCTCCCAAGGTCATAGATGACCAAAAGTTTATCAAAAGTTCTAAGTGTGGTTTCCAATGCTCATTTTTTAAATCATCACCTAGTTTTGCTATGAAAAATGGACCAACTTTATCATCTTTTAAAATCTTGACATAAAAGATTAAAACCATTTTTTCTATATTTTCTCTTGTAATTTCATTTGCTAAC
>JAOZKZ010000008.1 GCA_029935075.1 Campylobacterales bacterium | reverse complement strand
TAAACCATAGTGAACCTGAGAATGAATCACCTGAAGATAGACTATCAAAATTGTTAATTTCTATATATTCTTTATTTGCTTTATGAAATAATCCAAATCTATTGATGATATGATTTTCATCAGACTTTGTATTTGCACCACTTAATGCCATACCATTTTGAGCATTATCGCTACTATCTTTTACTTCACCCTCTACACCTTTTTCCCAAGAACACTCATCAAAACGATACTCTGCGATAAGTTCAGGCTCTGGTGGTTCTATCACTCCTGCATTGGCACACCTAGCACCATCTCCTTGTGTAGAACCAGTTACTTTAGAAAAATTCTTTATAATCCTGTCAACTTTACCATTTTCTTTAAAAGTGACCTTATTGATATTTTCTCCGCTGTTATAATAAAAATTTCCCAATTTATCAAAAGTTGAAATTATAGTATAGGTCTTTTCAACCTTTGAAACATTTTTTATTTTCCCTTTATTCCCTTCTATATCAATTCTTTTAAGAAAACCATCTTTATAATCAATAAAATATATATTTTTATCAATTGGATTAAAAGCAAAATCAGCCGCATTTAAATTTTTATCCAAAGTAATTGACTCTAATACATGTAGTGTATTCTTATCTTCAAGTTTTACCCTATCTAATCTTTTTGGTTGGGTATCTGATTTCATATACAAAATTCCATCATTTGAAACATCAGCTGCATTATAATAATGACCACCTATATCTGGCACATTATCCATCTCATAATATCTAATATTATTATCTGCATCTATTCGTATAATTTTTCTTGTAGGAATATTATATCCCCAAATATAGTCATCTTCTATATTGTAACCAATACTATTTACACCTATAGTTGGACTATCAAAAATTATATCAGAGTTTGAACTACCATCTAAAAGGCTTATCGATTTTAAATGAGAACTACCTTCTTGTGCACTTCCTGAGGTAACATAACTTACTACAGTCCCAGTAGTTTCACATTCAAATGGTGTACCTAGTGGAGCTAGTACTATCTCTTCATCTACAAAATAACCAGCAACTCCACCATAAGGATCAGCCGTATCTCCACTAGTATCTTTTGGAAATGAATCATAATCTACTAAATCATGCCCACTCGTAACATCACGTCCAAAATAAGAAAATCCATAATATTTTTGTCCCACTTGAATCTCTAAATCCTCAAGTGATACAAATGCCATTCCTAAATGCTCATTAGAGCTACCTGTTCTATGAGGATATTCATCATTTCCATTTTTGTCTTTATTTAAAAAGGCAAGTTGCATTCTATCGATTTCACTATTATCAGGAAGATAAATTTTTGTATCACCATAAGTATGTGTACCACCACCCAATATCTTAACAAGTGGTCCATACCGACTTGGGTTTCCTTGTGCATCCAACTCTAATATCGCAGCTATTTGAATAGGGTTATTTCCACTCTTTTCTGTTACTACATGTCCCGCTTTTGCAAGATAATCACTATTTTTTGGAGCTACAATACCATTATTAGTGATAAAATCTACCCTCTCAATATTTTTTTCACTAGGGGAGCCATTATCCTTATTTTTAAAAAGATCCAACGCACCGACATTGATGATTCTCCCACCCATAACAGATGCCATGTTACAATCTTTTGGATAGTTTGGTTCATATTTGTAATTATTATTTTTTTTCTTTTGAGCAAACAGTCCACATGTATCCCCACTGGCATAGTCATTATCACTTCTTCGAATTACCACACTATCAGCAAGAGTGGTATATTCATACTTTTTACCCTGATATTCAAAACCATCAATAACAAGGTTTTTTCCTTTACCCCATTTATGCATCTGATTGTTTATTTTATATTGACTTGAACTTGCATCTTCTTTATGAGCAAAAATCTTTGTTACTTCACCTTTTGCAAAAACTGTTTGAACCATAAATAAATTTAAAAGTATCAAAATCCATAAATATCGTTTCATAATATAATCCTTATTAGAACATTCTCTAAAAAGTATTATCGGCAGTTTTATAAAAAGATTAACAAAAAAGTAAAAGAAATTTTAAAAAGTTTGACGGATAGCATCATAAAGCACGATACCAACAGCCACAGAAAGATTTAGGCTTCTTCCATTTTTTCCCATAGGAATTGTGACCATATTCTCTGATTTTTTTTGCATTAACTCCATTGGAAGTCCACAAGACTCGCCTCCAAAGAAGAAAAAATCTCCATCTTGGAACTCGGCTTGAAAATATGGCTTATCAGTTTTAGTAGTTGCGAAAAAGAACCTATCCTTATGACTGTCATTAGCATCTAAAAAGTCAGATAAACTTTCCCAAACTACCAAATCCAACAATTTCCAATAATCCATGCCAGCACGACGCACCGCTTTTTCACTAAGGTCAAAAGAAATTGGCTTTATGATATGCAATCGGCTGTCTGTATTTACACAAATACGACCGATACTTCCTGTATTTTGAGGGATTTCTGGGTTTACTAAGACTATGTTAAACATTAAAAGATTATCGTTTTATTGTTATTTACAAAAATTCTATCTTCAAAAGCTAAATCAATTGCATTTGATAAAACAACTTTTTCAACATTTCGACCAGCTTTTTGCATATCTTTCCAACTCTGTTCATGGTTTACAGAGATAACATCTTGAGCGATGATAGGTCCTTCATCAAGGTCATTGTTTACAAAATGTGCTGTTGCTCCAATGATTTTTACACCTCTCTTATGTGCTTGTTTGTAAGGATTTGCTCCGATAAATGCAGGTAAAAATGAGTGGTGGATATTGATAATCTTTCCCTCATAAGGTTTGACAAAATTACTTGTTAAGATTCGCATGTATTTTGCAAGGACGATAAAATCAGGATTAAACTCTTTTAAAAGATTTAAAACTTTTTCTTCGTGAGCTTCACGCTCTAAATTTTCAGCAGAGATATAAAAATAGGGAATGTCAAACTTTTCAACTAAAGAGCGAAGCGAGTCATGGTTTGAGATAACTGCTTGGATATTTGCATTAAGCTCACCACTATTATATTTTAGAAGGATATCACCGATACAATGTGACTCTTTGGTTGCCATAAGTACTATATTTTTAGCGCGTCTCACCCCTAAATAAACATTTGCATCATCTGGAAGTATCTCTTTTAACGCTGTTTTTATCTCTTGGATATCTAAGTTACCAGCAACGCGTGCACGAAAGAAAAACTTTTTAAGCTCTTCATCTACAAACTCACTATTTTTTTCGATATTTAAGTCATTTTTATAAATCACATCTGATATCTTATAAATCAAACCTTTTTCATCCGAACAATCTATCTTAAGTATGTAATAACTCATCTAACTCTCTCTCATAATATTTGCTTTCATTGTATCCTAATTCAAAAAAAAGCTCAAAGTTTTTCAAATCAAATATTGAGTATCTTCCCATCTCTTTTATCTCCATAAAAAGGTCACACTCTTTTTTTCCAGCTTTGATATTGTGATTTAACATGATAAACATGCTTCGTTCAATATGGGCTTTAAAAGAGTTTTTTATCTTTTCAAACATTGGATTTACATTTATTCCTATGATATACTCACAAGATTTTTTCAAAGGATAGGCAGGTAGGTTATCACAAAATCCACCATCTATATAGATATTTTCTTTATACTCAATAGGGGCAAAAAATGGCACAAGTGCAGAGGAGGCTAGGATCAAAGTCACCAAATCCCCCTCAGTTTTATACTCCACTTCTCCACTCTTATAATCCACAACTGTACAATAAAATGGAATCTCTAAATCTTTGATATCAACCACACCAAACATCTCTTGAAAATCAGAAATTGCAGACTCAAGATGATGTACTGATCCGTTTGTAAAATTATATTTGAGGTGGGATTTAAAATTTATATCTTTAAGTTTTTGAAAAACTTCATAAGAGCTCAACCCCGTAGCATAAAGTCCAGCGACGATAGCCCCACCAGAGGAGCCTGAAATTTCAGATATCTTGAGACCTTTTTCTTCAAAATAGTGCATGGCTCCAAGTTGTGCAATACATCTAGAGCCTCCACCAGAAAGAGCAAGACCTATTTTGGGCATTTAGCCAATCGTTCATCAATTTGAGTAAGGTAAAATTGTAAAAAATTGATAACAAGATTTAATTTTGCTTCAACTTTTTGATTCTCATCAGAGTTTAATCCATCAAATAAAACTTCTAAACGCTCTTTTGAATGTAACAAAAATTCTCGCTCTTTAGTATCAACAGAAATCGTAGATTGTATTTTTTCAGGCTCTTGATAACCATCTTCTTGTATCTTCACATCTAACTCTTCCAAGGTAGATAATATAAGCTCTTTTAACTCCATGGCTTTACCAACCACTTTTCAAATACTTGAAACTGCTCTTTTTTATACATTGCGGTAAAAAAAGCAACTTTTTGCATATTTTTACCTCTGAGTCTTTGGATTGCTTTTTTCAATCCAAAGTTATCAGGCTCATTTTTTAAAAGCTTTGAATAAATTGCTATTGCATCAGCAGTATGACCTTGCCTCTCATAAATTCTTGCCATTGTAATTGTGCTCATGCCTTACTACTTAGATGCATAATCAGCGATAATAGAACCGATTTCTGTAGTACTGCAAATCTCTTTTGCACCAAATGATGAGATATCTTTGGTACGATACCCCTCTTTGAGAACTCTATCAATGGCTCTATCAATTTTATCAGCAGCTTCAACTTCACCAAGTGCAAAACGAAGCATCATTGAAGCACTCGCAATTGTGGCAATTGGATTTGCGATCCCCTGCCCTGTGATATCTGGAGCTGAACCATGGATAGGTTCATAAAGTCCTACTACTCCACCAACAGAAGCTGAAGGCAATAAACCAATTGAACCACTAATCATACTTGCTTCATCACTTAAGATATCTCCAAAAATATTTCCAGTCAAAATAACATCAAACTGTTTTGGATCACGCACAAGTTGCATCGCACAATTATCAACATACATGTGAGAGAGTGAAACATCTGGATAATCTTTTGCTACTTCCTCAACAGTTTCACGCCAGAGTTGGCTTACTTCAAGCACATTTGCTTTATCAACCGAACAGACTTTTTGTCGTCTTTTTTGAGCTGATTCAAACGCCATTTTTGCGATTCTTACAATTTCACGCTTACTATAAACCATAGTATTAAACGCTTTGTCTTCACCTTTTTCTCTAGGTTCACCAAAATAAAGTCCACCAGTAAGTTCACGCATTACAAGTAGGTCAACACCCTCAACTACTTCTCTTTTCAAAGTACTAGCATCTACCAACTCTTCATACACCTTTACAGGTCGAAAGTTTGCATATAAATCAAGTGCAGCTCTTAATCTCAAAAGTCCACTTTCAGGTCTTTTATCTCTTGGAAGGGAGTCCCACTGTTCCCCACCAATCGCTCCAAAAAGTACAGCATCAGAGTTTTTACACCCTTCTATCGTCTCGTGAGGCAAAGGATCTCCCGTAATTTCATAAGCATTTCCACCCATAAGATACTCTTTATAAGAAAATTCACAGTCAGAATTTATCGAAACCGCATCCAAAACTTTGATTGCTTCATCTATAATCTCAGGACCAATTCCATCACCTTTTATTATCGCGATTTTATATTTTTTCATGATTTCATCTCTGCTTTAGCAAAATTTATCAATCCGCCAGCGTCGATAAGCTCTTGCATAAATGGAGGAATTGGGGTAAATTTGTAAGTTTTGTTTTGTGTGATATTTTTAATTTCACCATTTTCTGGGTCAATTGTAACTTTATCTAACTCTTTTATCTCATCACTCTGAGACAATTCATAGATAGGAAATCCCATGTTAAATGCATTTCTATAAAAGATTCGTGCAAAACTTTTTGCGATTATCGCAGAAACGCCTGCCTCTTTAAGCGCTATTGGAGCATGTTCACGAGATGAACCGCAACCAAAGTTTTCACCAGCAACTATCACATCGCCTACCGTTAGATTATTTATAAAATTTGGATCAGCATCTTCCATCACATGGGTTGCTAATACTTTAGGATCTGAAGTGTTTAGATAACGTGCTGCAATAATCAAATCTGTATCGATATTGTCACCAAACTTCCACACCATCGCTTCTTTTTGACTCATTTAGTACCTTCGTTTTTTAAAATTTTGGCTATTTTACCTAAAAAAGACAAAAATACAACTAGGTTGCTGAAAGTACTTTTTCAATCTCCTCAAAATCTTTAAAAAAACTTTGATTAAAAATATTTTCATATTTAAAAATAACAGTAAGTGAAAAAAGCATAAAAAACACTAATGATAAAAATTCCATAACTATACTACCTTTTTAATCCATTTACAGTTTGAAGCATCTCATCTGAAGTGGTTATCGCTTTTGAGTTTGCCTCATATGCACGCTGACCCGTGATAAGATCTGTCATCTCTTCAACAAGTTGAACATTACTCATCTCTACAAATCCCTGCTTAATTTGACCAAGACCCTCAAGCCCCGCCGTACCTATTATAGCAGTACCTGAAGCTACAGTTGAATTATAATTATTGTCACCTAAAGAGTGTAGACCTGCTGGATTGATAAAGTTTGCAAGCTCTATTTGACCTACTTGATTTGCTTCAGTTTCTCCTGCTTGAAGTACAGCAACTTGTCCATCACTTCCAACCGCTACCGTAACAGCATTTTCAGGGATAACAATTTCTGGAACTAACTTATATCCATCACTATTTACAATGGTTCCAGCACCATCAACTTTAAACGCTCCATTTCTAGTATAGGCTGTAGTACCATCTGGAAGTTCAACTTGAAAAAATCCATTTCCAGTAATTGCCATGTCTAAATTGTTTCCTGTCTCTTTAAAGTTACCTTGAGTAAATTGTTTGGTAATAGCCGTTGGTCTTACACCCAAACCTACTTCAATTCCAGTGGGAGATCCCAAAGTTGTACCGGATTCTACTCCTGCATACTCCATGACTTGATAAAAAAGGTCTGCAAACTCAGCTCTCTGTTTTTTATAGCCAATTGTATTTACATTTGCAATATTATTTGAAGTTACATCTATTTGCGTTTGTTGTGCCAACATTCCTGTGGCTGCTGTATATAATGATCTAATCATCTAATGTCTCCTTTCATTTAAGCAAAGCTCAAATGAAATTCCTCTCACTAAAGCTTCGACCTTGTCGAGAATATCCATCTTATTTTTCATTTGATTACTCCTTATGCTCTTACTGCTGCGAGTTTGGTTATCGCATCTCTATTTAAATCATCCATGTGACTTGTCATGACCTTTTGATACATCTCAACAAGTCTACTTCCCTCTATCAAATTTACCATCTCTTTAACCGCATTTACATTGCTCATCTGTTTGTATCCTTGTTTGACAAACATTCCTTCATTCATAGGAATTATGTTATCTTCAATATTTGGTATATTATAGAGGTTATCACCCTCTTTAGCAAGATCTTTTAAGTTCTTAACACGAGCGATAAAAAGTTTAGCTACTTCTGTATTATCTGAATAAACCCTACCACTTTTATCAATTTTTATAGTGCCATTTTCAGATACTTTTATCTCTCTGTTTGTTGTCTCTCTAAAATTATCAGGCATGAGTGGATACCCATCTTTAGTGGTAATCTCACCTTGAGAATTTACTACAAAAGAGCTCTGCTGTGTTAACCTTACACCATTTGGAGTTTCAACAGCAAAAAATAGATCACCACCATTTAAGGCTAAATCCAATGGATTCCCTGTATGCTTTGTATTTGGAGCTGAAAAGTCGATATGTCTTTGTACCACTCTTGGTGTCCGATTTAGGGTTCTATTTAGAAACTTTGAACCCTCTTTTGTATTATTGTCAAGTGGTAAAATATCTCTTTTTTCTTGATACAATCTTTCAAAATCACCGATAACAACACCATCTCTCCTGAAACCACTAGTGTTTACATTTGCAAGATTATTTGTTGTTACATCAAGTTTGTTAAACTGTGCAACCATTGCACCTGTAACTTGATAATATCCATTTTGCATTTTAATCCTTAAAAGATTTGTTAATAAACTAGCAAGAACTGTGCCAAACATAATAACTTAACAAAAATCCCTAGATATAAGGTAAAATTGACTTTTTAATATATTATTAAGATATTTTGGGTATAATATCATCCTTAATTTAACTGGTAAAGTTAAACTTTATGTTACTCAAATAGGGGAGTGTATATGGCAGCCAAAGATCTCAATAAAACTTTAGAAAAATTAATCACTGATAATAAAAACGAGTATATAACTTATGAAGAGTTATTGCAAATTTTTCCAAAACAGCCTACTGCGGCAAACTCAAAAAAAGTTTTAACACTTTTAACGAAAAACAAAGTTGACTTAATTTCATCTGCAGAAAAAGCAAAACTTAAAAATATTCAAGATGCCCAACTCTTAGCAGAAGAGCGTCAAAAACTTCAAGATGAAGCATTACAAAATGAGTTTGATTTAGGCAAAGAGAAAGAACTTTTAGAGTGGAGTAGATCTGATTCTCCAGTAAGAATGTATCTTAGAGAGATGGGTTTAGTAGCACTTTTAACTAAAGAAGAAGAGATTGAAATATCAAAAAGAATTGAACTTGGTGAAGATATCATCATTGATGCTTTTTGTTCAGTTCCTTATTTGATAGATTTTATATTAGATTATAAAGAAGCACTTATAAATCGTGAGCGTCGTGTAAAAGAGCTTTTTAGAAGTTTTGATGAAGAAGAGACCTCAAATGAAAATGAAGAAGAAGCTTCCTCTACTGAAGAGAAAGTGACAACTAAAGGTGACAATAAAAGAGAGAAAAAAGTCAATGAAAGCTTTAAAACTCTAGAAAAAGCAAAAAAAGAGTGGATTAAAGCTTCAACTGCTGAAGATGAGACTATTGACTTATCAGAAGAAGAGCAGATGCATCACGCTCTTATTTTAGCGTTTAAAAAGAAAACTTTAAAAGAGAAACTTATCGATTTAGGACCTACAAGTAAACTGATAAATGAGCTTGTAAAGTCAATGGAAACTGCACTTAAAAGTGATGGGGGCTTTGACAGAGAGCTTAAAAAATTGGAGTATAAACTTCCACTTTTTAATGATACACTCAAAGAAAACCACAAAAAAATTATTAATAATATTATGAACATGACTAAAGATGATGTTTTAGCTTCTGTTCCTGAAGCAACCATGGTTTCAACTTACATGGAAATCAAAAAACTAGTTCAAACCAAAGAGGCAAGTAAAGATAGTTTTGATCTTGAGCCTGAATATCTAAAAGAGATTTTAGAGCAGATCAAAAGAGGTAAAGCAATTGCTGATAAGTCAAAAACTAGAATGGCAAAATCAAACCTTAGACTGGTTGTTTCTATCGCAAAAAGATACACAAACCGTGGATTACCATTTTTAGATCTTATCCAAGAGGGAAATATCGGTCTTATGAAAGCGGTTGATAAGTTTGAGTATAAAAAAGGGTACAAATTTTCGACTTATGCGACATGGTGGATTAGACAAGCAATTAGTCGTGCTATTGCTGATCAAGCAAAAACGATTCGTATTCCAATTCATATGATCGAAACGATTAACAGAATCAATAAAATTACAAGAAAATACCTTCAAGAGTTTGGTATGGAGCCAGATCTTGATCAAATTGCTGAAGAGGTTGGACTCTCAGTTGATAAAGTTAAAAATGTTATCAAAATCACAAAAGAGCCAATTTCACTAGAAGCTCCTATCGGAAATGAAGAAGATGGAAAATTTGGAGACTTTGTTGAAGATAAAAAATCAGTAGCACCAATCGAATTTATGCTTAAAAATGATCTTAAAGGTCAAATTGATGGTGTACTTGAACAACTAAACGATAGAGAAAGAGCGGTTGTTAGAATGCGTTTTGGACTTATGGAAGATGAGAGTGATAGAACACTAGAAGAGATTGGAAAAGAGTTAAGTGTTACAAGAGAAAGAGTAAGACAAATTGAGAACTCAGCAATCAAAAAATTGAAACATCCAAAAGTTGGACGAAAACTAAAAAATTATATCGAAGAGTAGCCTAGCTACTCTTTGTTTCTAAAAAAGATAGAAACAGTCGCAACCAACGGTACTATTGCTAAACCTGTCAAATATCCCATTATATTTAACATCCCATTTTTATTGAGATACAAAAATGATAAAAAAAGAGCTCCATAAGCGACTAAGCGAAAAAGTGAAACAGCTCCAGATGCAGATCTTCCTAGATTTTCAGCTGCAGTTTTAAAACCACCTATTTTTGCTCTCTCTTCAATGATGACCTCTTTCAAATCACGCTCTTGTCCATAAAGGTCATGGACATCTTCAATGATATCTAACTCTTCCCTGTCCTCTTTTGGGATATCACCAGATTCAATCCTTTTTTCTACCATCTTTTTATACCCCAAAAATGAAGCTAAAGTGATAAGTAGTGAGGCAAAAAAAGAACTTTGAGAACTAATGAGCCAATGATTGCCATGATAAAGAGAGAGGGCAATTAAAAGTAAATCAACCACAATCAAAGTGATTATAAGTTTTTTAATATTTATCATCGTCCTCGTCATCATCATAATTTGTTTTTGCATGTTTGTATTTTGGATCATCTTTTAATGCATCAAGCTCTTTCATCTGTTTTTTATACGCTCGTTTTATATTCATACCCGCTGCAAAAATTCCCCAAAAAACACCAAGCCAAAGAAGCCAATCATATCCAAGATATTTTTTCATAACAATGCCAAGTCCAACACCAATCACTACAGCAAGAACGATTGAAATACCCAAAGAGAGGTGTTCAGCCCCCTCTACAAACTTTCCAAATTTTGGTTTCTCTTCCATTATATCTCTTTAAAAACTCTGTCTGCAATTTGGATAACTTCATCAATCATCGCATCATCCATAACAGTTGAAATAAAACCTGTTTCATATTGGCTACATGCGAGATAAACACCATTTTGAAGCATTTTTTGATGAAATAGAGCAAATCTATCAGTATCAGATTTTAGTGCATCATCAAAGTTTTTAACTTCATTTTCGTTAAAAAAGAAACCAAACATACTTCCACGCACATCAACTTGTAAAGGTATACCTACACTATCCGCAGACGCTTTAAAACCTGCCATTAATTTTTTTGCTTTTTCTTCAAGGTTAGAGTGAAGATTTGGTGTAGATTTTAATTTTTTTAGTGAGGCAAGTCCTGCGTTCATGGCAATTGGATTTCCACTAAGTGTTCCTGCTTGGTATATTGGGCCATCTGGAGATAATTTATCCATGATTTCTGCAGATGATGCAAAAGCTCCAACAGGCATTCCCCCACCAATCACTTTTCCAAAAGTTACGATATCAGGTTTCACAGAACTAATCCCTTGAGCCCCTTTTAAACTAGCTCTAAATCCACTCATCACTTCATCAAAAATAAGCAAAGCACCATGCTCATCACAAAGAGTACGAAGGTGTTGTAAAAACTCTTCATCTGCTGGAACTAACCCCATGTTCCCTGCAATTGGTTCGATAATGATACATGAGATATCGTTAGAGTTTTCAAAACATTTTTTGACACTTTGGATATCGTTATATTTTGCTAAAAGTGTATGTTTTGTTAGATCTGCTGGAACTCCTGGAGAAGATGGTGTTCCAAAAGTAACCGCACCACTTCCTGCTTGTACGAGTAGTGAATCACTATGTCCATGGTAACAACCCTCAAATTTAACGATATCATCTTTTGCTGTAAAACCACGAGCAAGACGAATTGCACTCATAACTGCTTCAGTTCCAGAACTTACAAATCGCACTTTATCTAAATTTTCAAACATAGAACATATCTCATTAGCCAGCTGGGTCTCAACCTCAGTTGGAGCTCCAAAACTCAACCCTTTTTTCACAGAATCAATTACAGCATTTTCAATATCACAATCGCAATGACCAAAAATCAAAGGTCCCCAACTCTGAACAAAATCAATATACTTATGTCCATCAATATCAACTAAATAGGCACCCTCACCACGCTCTATAAATATCGGCGTCCCACCAACACTTTTAAAAGCACGAACTGGAGAATCTACTCCTCCTGGTATCACATTTTTAGCCTCTTCAAAAGCATTTTCACTTTTTGTTATTTTTTGCAAACTCAACTCCTTTTTTCTTTTGTTTTGTTAAATAATAGTATAAATAAACTTTCTCAACATCTGTCAAAAAGTACTCTGGCATAAGCCGTTTACCTTTTTCTAAAGCTTTACGAAATCGTTTAATTGAAAGATTGTTTATCCTCGGAGCTATAAGGGAAATTTTATTGTTTCCAGAGATATAAGAGGAAATCTCTTTCCCTTCACCATGTTCACCATGACACTTATGACAGCCTATTCCTCTAGGATTTTTATAAAGCATTTTGGCGTATTCGTCACTTGAAATAAAGCTTTCATTTGCGTAAACATAGCCAGTAAAGAGTAGTGAAATAAATAATATGATGTGCATTTATACCCTTTTTGATATACTATCTAAAATTTTATAAAAGGTATTGGATGCAGATTCTAAACGGCAAAGAACTATCCTTAAAAATCAAAAACAAAGCAAAAGAGGATATCAAAATTCTTAGAGAAAAAGGGATTACTCCAGGTCTTGCCGTAGTGATAATTGGAGATGATCCAGCAAGTCACACATATGTTAAAATGAAAGAGAAAGCTTGTGAAGAGGTGGGAATTTACTCCATTTTGCATAAAATGCCAGTTGATATCTCACAAGAGAAGATTATAGAAACCATCGAAATGATGAACCTAAATCCCAATATCGATGGAATTTTAATTCAACTTCCTCTTCCAAAACATATCGATACCACAAAAATACTGCAAACTGTAATAGCCTCAAAAGATGTAGATGGTTTTCATCCCTTTAATGTAGGTAAACTCTCACTCAAACTTGATACCTTTACACCATGTACACCACGAGGCGTTATGAGACTACTTAAAGAGTACAATATCGACCCACAAGGTTTAGATACTTGTATCGTAGGTGCTAGTGATATCGTGGGAAAACCTATGATGAACCTTTTGTTAAATGCCAATGCTACAGTTGACATCTGCCATATATACACTAAGAATCTAAAAGAACATACAAAAAGAGCCGATTTACTGATAGTGGGCGTTGGCAAACCTAACTTAATTACAGAAGATATGGTTAAAGAGGGAGCTATTGTTATTGATATCGGTATTAATCGATTGGAAAGTGGTAAACTTGTCGGAGATGTTGCTTATGAAGAAGTTGCTCCAAAATGCTCATTTATCACACCAGTTCCCGGAGGAGTTGGACCCATGACCATTGCCATGTTATTAGAGAACACAATTAAAGCTACAAGGAATCGTTTATAATGTTAAGAAAAATATCTAATTTTGCAAATAGTTGGACGGGTACTATTATCATCGTCCTTTTGGTCATCTTTTTTATTGCACAAGCTTTTGTTATCCCAAGTGGATCAATGAAACGCTCAATGCTTATTGGAGATCATCTATTTGTGAAAAAATTTGCTTATGGAGTTCCAACACCACATATTCCATGGATTGAAACTCCTGTACTTCCTGATTTTAACGGAAATGGACATCTTATAGAGGGCGAGCGTCCTAAGCGTGGAGATATCGTTGTTTTTCGTTATCCACTTGATGAGAAGGTTCATTTTGTAAAAAGATGTGTCGCTGTTGGTGGGGATGTATTAACGATTAGAGATAAAGTACTTTTTCTTAAACCTCATGAAGGAAATGAGTATGTTAAAGAGAATTTTCCAAAAGAGAGTATAGTTGATATGGCAGGTACATTATGGGTAAAAAATCCATATATGCATATGTTTCCTGGAATTCAGGTAGATGAAAATATCAAAAATGAAGGGACTTACCCAGAGCAGATTTTTAACTTTCCTCCTATTCAATTAGAAGAGGATTACTTTTTTATGATGGGTGATAACAGAGACCACTCCAATGATAGTCGATTTTGGGGACCTGTTCCTTATAGACTTATCGAGGGGAAACCTTGGTTTATCTACTTTTCATGGGATAAAGATTATGAGATTAGATGGGACAGGATAGGAAAATTTGTAGATACTGTAGTAGAGGAAGCTCAATATATTGACCCAAATGAATCATTGGAGTAGAAGATGAATACAATACAAGTTATTGATATCGTTACACTTATAATAGCTCTTGCAATTGCCATTATAGGTCATGAGATAATGCATGGACTTGTAGCTTACAAGTATGGAGATCCCACAGCTAAAGCACAAAATAGGCTCAGTATCAATCCTCTTGTACATATCGATCCAATTGGTACGATTTTAGTACCTGCAATGCTTCATTTTTCAGGTGCTGGATTTCTATTTGGATGGGCAAAACCTGTACCTATCAATGAGCGAATTGTGATGCAAAACGGTGGATATGATGGGCTTATTGCTGTAAGTCTTGCAGGTATTGCTTTTAATTTTACAATGGCACTACTTGCAGTAATTTTACTTCAATTTATGCCCCCTGCTGAATCCCTTGTAACTTATTTTATCACTAAACTTTTATGGTATAGCGTAATTTATAATGTAGTCCTAGGCGTTTTCAACCTTTACCCTATCCCTCCACTAGATGGCTCACATGCAGTTAGTCACCTCTTTTCAAAAATGGGAATACACTCTGTTGCCGCATTTTATAATAAAATTTCACAATATGGAATGATCTTATTGATGATTATTATCGCAACTCCATTATCAGTGATTATTTTTCAACCTATCAGTTATATACTTACGGCACTTTTACCGTAAGTAGTAGAAAAATGTTACAACTATCTACATTTTTTTAACTTTCTAGCCATTTCTACAATAAAACTTTCCAAAAAGTAAGGAATTAGAGTATGCTAACATATTCAAAGGAGAATATGATGCATTATCAACACCTTACAAATTTTATTACGAGTCGTATCAGAAAAAATGACATTTTTGTACCTGCGATGATCCTCTTTTTAGTTAAAAATGATGGATGGGGTACCAAAGAGCAAATTGCCAGACTACTTTACATTTTTGAGTATAAACATGAGTTAGAACACTATGAAACAATTGTTGATAAATTTGCCTCAGTTATTTTAGAAGATTATAGTATTGTCACAAGAGAGGATGATATCTATAAACTTAGAACTTGGCCGTTAAACAGCGAAGAGATCAAGGATATCTCCGCACAATGTCTCAAAGTTTCAAATGGATTTTTTACCAATATACAGACAGATTATGAACCAGAAAGAAAAGCGAGCTGAAAGAAGAAGTTTTCTCTATCCTCGCATCTCTTTTATTTAAACACACAAAAGGAACAAGTCCCTTTTGCTACGCTAACGCTGAGTTCTACCCCTCAAGGGGCATCGAGATCTTAGGCAGAGTGCCCACGCACAGATAAACTGTGCTTATTTCTTACCCTCGCATCTCTTCAGTAAAGATAAACCCATCTTTTTTTAATCGCTCTCGTATCTCTTCTTGATGTTCTTCTCCCTTGGTTTCCAAAGCAAGTGTCACATTTGCATCACCATAAGAGAGACTTGTTGAAGTTCTATCATAATCAATTTGAATGATATTGGCATTTAACTCACGAAAGAGATCAGTAAGATCCATCAATGACCCTGGTTTATCGATAAGTGTAATGATGAGTTTCATTTTTCTGAACGCTTTGATCAACCCTTTTTCAATGATAATAGAAAGCATACTAACATCAATGTTTCCACCACTCAAAACCGTTGCAATTTTACAATTTTTTTCAAATTGAAATTTCTTATGCATGATAGCAGCCACACCAACAGCACCTCCACCTTCAGCGATAAGTTTCTGTTTTTCCAATAAAAACAAAATCGCATTGGCAATCTCTTCATCATCAACAGAAACAATTTCATCAACTACTTCAAGAATATAGTTTAAATTTTTCTCATTCACATCTCGAACGGCAATTCCATCTGCAATAGTTCTAACACTCAAAGAATCTATTGGTTTTTTAGCTTTAAAAGATTGTAGCATGGCGTCTGCTCCACTAGCTACAACACCAATAATCTTAACAGAAGGTTTGAGCTGCTTAAACACAGAACCCATACCAGAGATTAATCCACCACCACCAATAGGAATCACTACGATATCTATATCATCAACATGGTCAATCATCTCTAAAGCAACCGTAGCTTGTCCAGCTATGACTTCATCATCTGCAAATGGGTGTATAAAAGTAAGTCCCTGTTTTTTAGAATACTCCAAAGCATAGGCATAAGCTTCATCATAATTTTCACCATGTAAAATGACATTTGCACCCAATGATTTTGTACTTAAAACTTTTAAAAGCGGTGTGGCTTCTGGCATGATAATCGTTGAGGGGATTTTAAACTTTCCAGCACTATAAGCTACCCCTTGTGCATGATTTCCCGCACTTGCTGCAATCACACCTTGTGCTCTCTCCTTTGCTGTTAACGATGCTATCTTATTGTAGGCACCTCTTAATTTATAAGCACCAGTGAGTTGTAAATTCTCTTTTTTAAGATAGACACTAGCATCACAACGATTGCTTAAAAGTGGAGCATAAGCAAAAGGAGTTTCATTGATAATACCCTTAATTCGCTCCTGCGCTTTTTTAACCTCTGAAACTGAGATCATTAACTATTTATTACTCTATGGTCAACCATAGTACATCTATTTTGTACAACTTTTAAACCCAGATCTTTTGCTCTTTTTGCCGCTGAATTATTCACAATTCCCTTTTGAAGCCAAAGTACTTTGATATCATCTCTTTTTGCTATAACATCAACGATTTCATCCGCAACTGCAGCTTTTCTAAACATATCTACCATGTCCACTTGCTCTGTTATCTCTGCTAAAGATCGATAAACTTTTTCCCCTAGAATTGTATCTTCTTTTGGATAGATAGGTATTATTTTATACCCTTGCTCTTGAAGATATTTTGCAACCCTATGGCTATCTTTATCCTCTTTGGGAGAAAGCCCTGGAATGGCTATGGTTTTTACATTTTTAAATATCTCTTTAATCTCATCCATGTTCTCATTTACTGTTGGAAATTCACACTCCATTTTAGCTCCTTTTTCTATTTATTCTTCTAACCAATTTTCATATTTTAAACGGGTATTAATTTTAGCAATAGTTTTAAATATCTTATCGTTACTAACCAATGTGGCATTTTCTGCTATAGAAGTTGAAGCGATTAATAAATCTAAATCATTTTTCTTTGCTTCTTTTTTTGTAATACCTGTTAAATTTTTATAGGCAACTTTCAAATCAGCATAAATTTCCATCTCTTTTAAATCTAATGGTATAACATCAAAATTTCTTTTTAAAAAACTTATATTTTCTGCAATTTCTGATTTTTGTATTTCATCATCACTATTTTTTAAACCATAATTAGATTCATATAATGTAAGTATTGAAACACAAATATTATCCTCATCGTTCAAACTACTTAATCTATCAAGTAGCCTATAACCTGCTTGATTATCTTTTCCTATTTCAGATGTAATATTGGTATCTAGTAAATATTTTGTCATACTTATTAGCTAGTTGTTAAATCTCTTAGTTCAAATCCTGTACGAACTTCTTTAGAACATTCTTGTAAATATTTTGAAGTTGATTCACTCATAGTTCCTCTTATTTCATCAGCAACTTTAGCCCATTTGCCTTTTTCTTTTTTTATTGTAATATCTTCTTCAGGTATCAATTCACTTTCTAAAAAATCTACAATTAAAACTTTTATATCTGATAAACTTACATTTGTAGTTTTTATTATAGTCTCTAATTTTTTATTATGTATATCAAGTGTACCTATATCTAAAGTAGTCATAATTCAACCTCTTAAAAAATAATATATCTTCATTATATCAAATAATCTTCTGAAATCAAATTCTGTAAAAATTGTAATTTGTTATGACTTGCTACTTATCTACTATTTAAACCAGTTTTTTACTTTATCAAGTACACCATCAAACTTATTCTCATGTACCATGCTCTCGTATCCAAAACTTTCTCCAAGCTTTGTTAACAACTCTTTTTGCTCATCATTTAGTTTTTTAGGATAGACTATTTTCACTTGTGCGATAAGATCACCTTTTCGTCCAGAATGAACATTTGCCACACCCTCACCTTTTAAGACAAATTGCTCTTTATCTTTAACCCCTACTGGAATTTTGATCTCTTTCTCTTCTTGTAAAGTAGGAATTTTTATAACCCCACCAAGTGTTGCTTGTGTAAAGAAAATTGGTACTTCCATATAGATTTGATCACCATCTCTCATAAAATGTTCATCTTCTTCAACACGAATATGAACATAGAGGTCACCTACGCGTCCATGTTTATCTTCATTCCCTTTTTGACCTACACGGATTCTATGTCCATGATCGATTCCAGCAGGAATTGAAACAGTAGTAGTTGCATCTTCTTCGATAAAACCTTCACCATCACATGGTTTACATCTATTTTTAACAATTTTACCCTCACCATGACAACGCTCACACTCTTGTGCAAATGTCATAAATCCTTGTCTATAGTACTGCTGTCCCTTACCGCCACACTCTGGACATGTTGTGGGGTTTTTATCTTCATCCCCTGTCCCATCACACGCTTTACATGAAGTTTTATGCGTATAATTTATCTCTTTTTCACAACCAAAAACTGCTTCATTAAACTCTAGTGTGATTTCACTCTCCACATCTAATGGATACTTTTGATGACTTCTTTCTCTTTGACGACCGCCAAATCCACCACCAAATACAGACTCAAAAATTGAACCTAGATCATCCATGTTCATGCCACCGTGTTGGAAACCTTGACGATCGAGCCCCTCAACACCATATCTATCATAAGTAGCTCTTTTTTGAGAATCACTTAAAACTTGATACGCTTCATTAACCAATTTAAACTGCTCTTCTGCCTCTTTATCACCTTGGTTTTGATCTGGGTGATATTTCATTGCCATTTTTCTATAAGATTTTTTAATTTCAGCACCCGAGGCATCTCTTTGTATCTCTAATGTCTCGTAATAATCTATTTCAATTGCCATTTTATACCTATTCTTATAATAATTTTTAACTGGCAATAATAGCCAAGATTTACTAATAAAGAGTTTTTATCTTAAAAAAAAACTAAGAGTTGTCGATATAGACTTATAAGACAAACACAAAGGCTGTAAAAGTGAATATTAAAGATCTTCAGACTGTCACAAATGATACACTAAAAGAGGTGCGTAACTATGATGTGGTTACACCAGATTTTTTTTCAGATACTTTTTATAATAAAGCGACGAAAATTGATACGAATTTAGATAAAGATATGATTACAAGAAACAGCAGTGAAAGTATTCTTGATAAAGTAATTCGTATTCAAAAAGAGACTAAGGATCATACAAATGAGCTTAAAGGTCATATTGATCTAGCTACGGTAGCGATACAAGCTAAAGATGATAAAGGTCTAGGAGAAGTAAAAAACAATATTGACGACTTGTACCAAAGAATTCTGCATCTTGAAGAGCAGGTATATCTAGATGAATTGACAAAAATGCAAAATAGAAAATGGCTGTTTGAAGATATACTTGAGAACAATACCTTTAAAAGAGACGGTGCATTGACTTTTGTTGATATCGATAAATTTAAGGTAATCAATGACAATTATGGACATATCGCAGGGGATAAAGTTCTTGTTATGATTGCACAACTCACCACTCGTTTGGTTAATTCAAAAACAGTACGATATGGAGGGGATGAGTTTATCATAATTAGTGAGAGTTCAGACAGTACAAAACAGAAAAAGTTTTTTGATACTGTAAATCAGAACTTATCAAAAAAAGCTTTAACCTATCAAGGAAACTCTTTTAAAGTTGGTATCTCTTTTGGTTGTGTTGATTATAAAGCAGGTGACAATTTTCACGATGTGATTGAAAAAGTAGATAAAATGATGTATGAGCACAAAAAAGCTAGAGCAGAGCAAGTATAGATTTAGCTTTTATAAAATCCTCTGAAATCTGTTTTTTTAAAAGCTCTAAATTATCAAACTTTACATTTTCTCGAATATGTTCTACAAAAACAATTGAAACTTCCCCTGCTATCTCTTCTAATTCCACATCTAAGAGATGTGTTTCTATAGAAAAATTACCATCTGTTGATAGGCGTTTACCTATAAAAGACGCTGATGGATAAATATTGTTAGCAATTTTTGTGATTGTGGCATAAACACCCTCTTTTGGAATTAGAAAATCTTCTACTTTAAGATTTAGGGTTGGAAAAAGTTTTTTAGCACCAAGTCCTTGACCTTTAATAACACTTCCTGTAATTTCATAATTTCGCCCAAGAAGGCTATTTGCTTCTTTTAATTTGCCATCACTTAAGAAAGTACGGATAATTCTTGAATGTACTGAAACTCCATCAAAAAATAGCTCTTCGATGACTACAACTTCACCATCAAAAAGTCTTTTAAGCTCATCTGTATCAGCATGTGCACATTTACCAAAACGAAAATCATATCCAACAACAATTTTTTTAAGATTGATAAAACGCTTATTCAAAAAATCAATAAACTCTGAAGCACTCAAATTTCTAATTTCATCAAAGTCTAAAAAAGTGCATCCCTGCTTTAGATAATTACAACGATAGTTTTTTGGTGTTAAAGAGGCACTTTTTTTATCGATAACCATAAGTGTTCCACTATCACTTAAATGTGAAATAAGCTTTTGATGTGCAAGATGGAGTCCATCAAATCCTCCGATAGCCAGAGAATCTATCTCTTCATTTTTTAAAGTAGTAGAAGATCTCTTCATTTCCTGCTTTGCCTTTTAGTGTTGAGTACTCTTTAATGCGTTGTTTCCAACCAAGAGCAAGAGTCAATTCCTCAAATTTTGTTAAAGCCAAAAGGATAGCTTCTGAATCCTTAACAACACCCTTTTTATCTCTTTTAATATTGCGTCCTACTTCAAATTGCGGTTTAAAAAGGATTACTATTTCACTACATGAGAGTCTATCAATATCTTCTAAAAGGTAAGAGACCCCAACAAATGATACATCACATGTCACAAACTCAAAACAGTTCTCACTTTGAAAATTTCGAATATTGGTCTCTTCAAAGCTTTGCACTCTTGGGTCATCTTTGATGCTCTGATGCAGTTGCTCTCTCCCAACATCAACAGCAGCAACACTTTGTGCACCAAATTCGCAAAGAACTTGTACAAAACCACCTGTGCTACTTCCAATATCTAAACATCTTTTATCGTGCACATCTATCTCTTGTGAAAATAAAAAGGTTTTGAGTTTTTCAGCTGAACGGGAGACATAAATAACATCATCTAAAATCTTTACTTCCTCATTATGAACTTTATAAGAGGGTTTTGTGATGATTTTATTTCCAACTTGTACTTTTTTATTGAGTATAAGTTCATGTGCTTTATTTCTGCTGGTTGTGTAATGATTTGTATGAAGGTATTTATCTAATCTCATGTTCTCTGTTTTAGAAGGTTTTTTGCATATGTGTAACAATTTGTTATAAAATACCTGATATTTCATTAAATAAAACTTAAATTCAAACAATTGCAGTCAAAAAACTAAACAAAAAACAAAATCATTCGATTTAGTAGTATAACAAATTTAAAATATAGGGACTAGAATGAAAGTAGCAAACAAAGAAATCGCAGCAGCGATCAACAAAACGCCATCGGCAATATCGTATCTAAAGAAGAACAATTATGAGGAGTTTTTGATTTTAAAACTTGGTGTATTATGTAACAAGTTAAATCTTGATAATGAAGATCTAATGGCAATGTATTCACTGAAGCAAATTGAACTCAAACGCGTTGCTTCATAGATAGTTTTTAATCTCTTCGAGGGGGAGAGATTAATACTTTATACGACTAAGATACAATCCATTTGGAATTACTACTCCAGTAGCGTATCGTTTTTTTACATCTAATTGCTCTTTTAGTTGAGCAACAGTTAACCTTTTATCACTAATTTCTAAAAGAAAATGAACCATCATTCTAATTTGACTTCGCAGATATCCATTTGCTTCAAATGAGAAAACATAAAAATCTTTATGTTTATAAAATCTAGCTTTGTAAATTATACGAACTGACTGTTTATCACTACCTTTTGATTTTTTAAAATACTCAAAATCATGTTCGCCTTCAAAACATTTTATTGCCTCTGTAATCGAGCGTTTATCAATACTGGGCACAAAAAGCATATAAGGGGTTAAAAATACCGATGGAGTCTTAGTGGAGATAAGATAACGATAAACTCTTCTTTTGGCACTATATCTAGCGTGGAAGCTCTCATCAACAACTTTTATCTCTTTGATATAGATAGTAGGAAGAGATTTTTGATTTAACATATATTTTAGCTTTTTAAGGTCATTCCAAAACTCAGGTATCTCAAAATGAATCACTTGATCTGTGGCATGTACACCAGTGTCCGTACGCCCACTAGCATGGATTTTCGAATCAATTTTTAGTGATTTTAAAATCTTATCTAATTTATTTGCAACAGTTCTCACTCCACTGTTTTGCATCTGATATCCGTTAAATTGACTTCCGTCGTAGGAGAGTGTAACTTTTATTAACATCAATAGCGAGAGAGTATTTTTTTATGAAACACAATATGTGAAGTGATGTAAAAGACCAAAAATACTAACCCCGTACCAAAAAGTGGGATCTTTGAAGCTACCTGATAGACAATAAAATAATAGAGTAAAACTACGATAAACATGTTCAGATAAACATTTGGGCTCTCATGTCTTAAGTTGGCAATTCCAAATGAGATGGCAAAAAGATAAGAAGCAAAGGGAAAAAGTGAGATTAAAATTGCTAACGACAAATCACGAGCTCTTTTTTTATTGACAATGGCTTGATACCAATACTCAAAAATAGCGTCTGTTCTTATCTCTTTGGTATCAGGGTTATAGGAAATTTTCAACTTTTCATAATCAATCTGTTTGAGCTCATCATCTTTCAAACTATAGACAGATCCACTTTTGAGACCAAGCTCTAAGATGGCACTATTTTTATCAATTTCTGCATTATTTGCCAATATAAAAGTATCTCCACCTTTCGCATCTCGCTCATAAAGAACAATGTTTTCATACCTATCTTTGCCATCAAGCTGATTGACAAAAACATTCCATGAAGCAAATTTCTGCCCAAACTCACTCTCTTTGATATTGATCTTTGCTTCAAGTTTTTTATGCTCTAAAAAGTTTTTTCCAAGTTGTTTAGAGATAGGAATAAAAAAAATCGCATTGATAAGTAATAGTAGAGATAGTGCACCAGAGAGGTGAAAAAAGACCCTTGAAATCTTTTTAGGACTCAAACTCATGGCAAATAAAACAATACTCTCATTATCTTTAGACATCTTAAATATCGCCATTGTTAGTGAGATAAAAAAAGTTACGGGTAAAACATAGGTTACAATTTCAGGAAGCAGATAAAGGTACATCTCCAAAAGATCGGAAAAACTTATCGAGAACAGAAGAGTAAATTTTGATATACGGATAAATGTGATAATCGTAACAAGGAAAAATAGAATAAAAAATAGAGAGAGAAATGATTGAAAAAATGCACTCAATACATGTTTACTAACTCTTGTCATCTAATGCCTTAATGGGATTTAAAGTAAATTATATCCCATAAACATTAAATATAAACGCTTTAAAGAAATCTTCAAATATAAAGACAAGAAAAAGTGCAAATGCCAAAAATGGTATAAAAGGAACTTCATAATCTTTCTCTTTGATGATGATAAACACAGGAAGTGCGATAACAGCTGATAAAAATATAGCAAAAACTCCAAGTTTCAGACCAACCATGGCTCCTATTGTTGCAGCTATCATGATATCCGCTTCTCCAAGTGCCTCTTTTTTAATCGCAAATGAGACATAAAAACGAAGCAGTGCAAATCCACCAGCAAAGATAAGAGCATTTGTGAGATTTGTCAAAATTGTAGGTGAGGCAAAAATCGCTAAAGTTAAAGCTCCAAGATTTAAAGAATCAGGAACCGCTTTGTATCGAAAATCAATTAATGAAAGTCCTAAAAGCAGAGCAAAAACAAGCCCAGCAATAAGTCCATAAGGGATATTTTCTAACTTGTAATAGACAACACCAAAAAGAATTGCAGTTGAGAGTTCAATAAGTGGATATTGGATAGAGATTTTCTCTTTACAAAAGTGACATTTACCCCCTAAAATAATCCATGAAATTAACGGTATATTGTGCCACCATTTTAGTTTATTGTTACATGAGGTACAGTGGGAGCCGGGAAATACGATACTCTCCTCTTTAGGGATTCTCAAAATCAAAACATTTAAAAAAGAACCAAACAGAAGTCCAAAAAGTACCAGTATACCACCCTCAATCATCATCATCTATTTAACTCCACCAAATCTTCTCTCAATATTTTTAAAACTATCAATCACACTATCTAACATATCAGCTGTAAAATCAGGCCAAAGTGTATCTGTAAAAAAGAGTTCACTATATGCCGCCTGCCACAAAAGATAGTTTGACAATCTCTTATCTCCACCCGTTCGTATTAGTATATCGACCGGATCCATATCTTTTGTATCAAGAAGATCATCAAAACTCCGCTCATCTACCTCACAACCATCTTTTATCGCTCTGTTTACGGCTCTTATTATCTCATTTTTTGAACCATAATTTACCGCTAAAACTTGCGTAAGCCCATCAAAGTGAGCTGTTTTCTCTTTTGTGTAAGCGATTGTCTCTTTCAAACTCTCAGGCAACTTATCCAAATCCCCAATGGTTTCAAATTTAACATTGTTTTCCATAAAAAGAGAGAGTTCATTTTTAAGGTATCTATCCATAAGTTTCATCAAAAAACTCACTTCTGTTTCAGATCTTTTCCAATTTTCTGTACTAAAAGCATAAAGCGTAAGATATTTGAGTCCCATGTTAGAAGCATGAATGGTGAGTTCTCTTACCCGTTTTGCACCCTCTTCATGTCCTACAATACGTTTTAAAAACCCTTGTTTCTTCGCCCATCTACCATTTCCATCCATGATAATTGCGATATGTTTAAGTTCGTTCATCCCTTATCCTCTCGTATCCAAAAGTGAAGCTGAAAGCTCATATATTGGTTCTATATTTTTATCTTTTTTATACAAAAACCCTTCTAAATCTAAATACTCCAACTCATTTTTCAAAAATTCTAAACTCTCTTCATAAAATAGTGATAGTGATACTTTTCGCTCTCCATTGATAACAGATACAATACCTTCAACTGGTCCTAAATTTTCAAAGGCTGCATAAAAATCAATTTTTGCATCCTCTTTAGAATCGGGGCTTGATTTTTTTCGCTTTTTAAATTGAAACATGGTACTTTGATTTCCCTCTTTTAAAACCATTGTAAAAACATTTTCATTTAAAGCGGCAATCATATTGGTAAGTGTCATAAACTCATTTTTATTCATCGCCGTAGAGAGTCGCTCCAAAAGAACTGCTTTCATTTCAGCTTTTGGATTCTCTTTGGTGATAAGCTCTTGAAGTTTTGCACTATTTAATTCTGGTAAAAAGTTCTTTCTCTGCATCTGAAGAAGTTTAGGTTTTTTAAGAAGCTGAGAAAGTGTTGGAGCGTTATTGGGGTCTTCTTTCATAACTCCCCAATATTTACTTCCCACATCCAAGGTCATAGCACTTTTGGTTTGTAGCTCTTTGTTTCCAATTTTTAAGGTATATTGGCTTTTATCACCTTTTTCTAAAACATCTATCGTGATAGGCAAAACTGAATTAAACCGTTTTGTTTTTAGATTTGCTAAAAGTGTCTCTATATTCGCAATTTTTGCAATTTGAGAAATCATTCTTGGGAATTCTCTCTTAGCGTCTCTAAAAGCTTAAATGATATATCAAGCTTTGTTGCTGTACCTAAATCAACCTCAGCATCTTTAGTAAAAAGAGTAATAGCATTGGTATCACTTCCAAAGGCATGTTCACTAACATAATTTAGACAAACTGCATCTAAGTTTTTATTTTCAAGCATGTTTTTTGCACTATTTTTTCCACTATCTTTATCCATCTCCGCTTTAAAACCAACTGCAAATATACCATCTTTATTTACCGTATCTAAAATATCGATATTTTTCACCAACTCCATGTTCCAAACATCACCAATCATCTCTTTTTTCATCTTTCCAGACTGTGGAAACTTTGGTTTATAATCACTAACAGCTGATGCCATGAAGAGATATGGCTTTTTCTGTATAAGTTCAGGAACTGAATCATCCATCAAAGTAGCATTAGTCATAACCCCTTTTTTAGAGACTCTTATCGCATCTACTAAATACTCATGCAGTTCATCTGAACTCTCTACATCTAACTGATAAACACCCGCAGGTAAATCATCAAACTTTTTAGTCGTTATCAAACAGACATCTGCACCTTTGAGATATAGTGCGGTTGAAAGTGCTTTAGCCATTTTTCCACTTGAAAAGTTTGAGATAAAACGGACATCATCAATCTTTTCGACAGTTCCACCACCGGTAACAACCACACGGCGGTTTGTCCAAAAATCATCTTGTTTTAGGATTTGTGTAGATTTATAGAAGATATCTTCAACCTCAGCCAAAGCACCCTCTCCTTCATCTCCACATGCTAAAAGTTTTTTGATAGGTTCTACAACTTCAAAATTCGTAAGTTTTAACATTTTTAGAGAAGTTTGTGTAATTGTATTTTTATACATGACTGTATTTGCCGCTGGGGCTATAAGCTTTTTATATTTGTAAGCCAATATTGTTTGGGTTAAAAGATTGTCAGCAATTCCATTTGATAATTTATTGATTGTATTTGCCGTTGCTGGAGCGATGACAAAAAGATCTGCCCATTTTCCGATATCTATATGGTTGTTATCGTTTGCCCAACTCTCAGTTTCCTGTGTTAAAACAACATTTCCACTAATAGCTTCAAAAGTTAGAGGAGCTATAAATTTTATAGCACCCTCTGTCATAATAACTCTAACTTCTGCCCCTGATTTTATATAAAGTCTTATCAACTCTAATGCTTTATAAATAGCTATGGAGCCTGTGACTCCTACAAGAATCTTTTTATCTTTTAAAATCCCTAATCCTTATTAAAAAATTTATGGAAAAAACCCTCAACCGTTTTCATATTTGTTCTACTAATCGCTAAAGAACCCTCTTTGACATCTTTGTTTACCGTAGTTCCAGCTGCAATCATAACGTTGTCTTCAATAGTAACAGGAGCCACTATCTGAGTGTCACTTCCTATAAAGACATTTTTTCCAATAATTGTTTTATACTTATTTTTACCATCATAGTTACATGTTATAGTACCGGCACCTATGTTAGTCCCCTCATCTATCTCACTATCTCCAAGATAGCTCAAGTGTCCAGCTTTTACACCTTTAAGTGTTGACTTTTTAACCTCTACAAAGTTTCCAATATGTGTATCAATTAACACACTCTGTGGTCTTATTCTAGAGATTGGACCTACACTTGAATTTTCGATTGTACTATCTTCTATTACACAATTTGCTTTGATATGAGAGTTTATGATTTTTGCACCAGATAAAAGTGTCACACCATTCTCGATAATCGACTCCCCCTCAATCTCAACATCTGCATCTATGTAGATAGTAGAAGGCAATCTCATAATAACTCCGGCATCCATAAACTTCTTTTTGATACGGTTTTGCATAATCTCTTCAGCTGTTGCTAAGTCATATTTTGAATTTACACCTTTAAAATTTTCCTCTTTTACATATAAAGGAGAAATTTTATACCCATCATTTTTAGCAAACTCAACAACATCAGTTATATAGTACTCTTCTTGTGCGTTGTCGTTGCTAAGTTTTGGTAGGTATTTTCCAAGCATGCCATTTGCAAAAAGATAGATTCCAGCGTTGACTGTTTTTATCTCTTTCTCT
>JAOZKZ010000249.1 GCA_029935075.1 Campylobacterales bacterium | reverse complement strand
GAATTTAAGGTTGGGATGTGTGTATTATACCTTTAAGTGGCTTTTATGTAAAATCTAAGGTTTAATGATAGGGAAAGTATGATTATAGAATTAGCAGTTATCGGTATTTTTGTTGGGTTTATCTCTGGCTTTTTTGGTATTGGTGGGGGGACTATTTTAGTTCCGATTTTGATGTATATGGGATTTGATATCAAAGATGCTATCGGTATTTCTATCGTTCAGATGGTTTTTAGCTCTATTTATGGCTCGTATCTGAACTTCCAAAAAGGTTCACTTCATATCTCAAGTACGATATTTTTCGGAATTGGGGGCTTTGTTGGTGGTTTGGGTAGTGGATATATGGTAAAAACTCTCTCATCTCAAACTCTTACCATTGCTCTTTTACTGGTTGTGATATTTGCAATTTATAAGTTTTTTGTAGCAAATGATAACCATGGAAAAAGTGAGATTGAAAACCGTGGACTTTTCTTTGTTATTGGTTCAGGAATTGGGTTGATTGCTATGAGTGTGGGAATTGGTGGATCACTTCTTTTGACTCCTATCATGGTTGGTTTTTTACATTTTGGTATAAAAAAAGCAGTTTCGGCAGCTCTGTTTTTTGTAGTTTTTTCCTCTCTTTCTGGGCTTATCTCACTTTCATATTTTGGTTATGTAGATTACTATCATGGAGTTATTATCGGTATTTCATCACTTCTTGGGGTCTATTTTGGTATAAGTGTTGCTCACAAAACAGATCCAAAGAGACATAAAAGTCTCATTTTAGTACTCAATTTTATAATTATGGGTCTGATTGCAAACAAGTTAATATAGGGAATACATGGACAAGATAAAAGTATATGGGGCAAGGGAACACAATCTAAAATCTATAAATATAGAGATACCAAAAAATAAGTTAGTGGTTATAACAGGAATTAGTGGAAGTGGGAAAAGTACATTAGCATTTGATACGCTTTATGCTGAGGGGCAAAGACGATACATGGAGAGTCTCTCTTCTTATGCTCGGCAGTTTTTAGATCGTATTGGTAAACCTGATGTGGATAAAATTGAAGGTTTGACTCCTGCTATTGCGATAGACCAAAAGACAACTTCTAAAAATCCTCGCTCAACTGTTGGGACTATCACAGAGATTTATGACTATTTTAGACTTCTTTATGCAAGGGTTGGGAAGCAGCATTGTCATCAGTGTAAAAAACCTATTTCTCAGATGAGTGCTAGTGATATTATCGAGCAAGTTTTGAAATTACCAAATGGTGCAAAAGTAGTTATTCAAGCTCCATTGGTGAGAGAAAAGAAGGGTTCATTTACTGATATGTTTGAAAGTTTGCGACATAAAGGTTATGTAAGGGCTATGATAGATGGTGTGATGGTTCGTTTGGATGAAGAGATAGAGCTTAGTAAAACTAAAAAACATACGATAAAAGTGGTTGTTGATCGTGTTGTGATAAAAGAGGAAAATCGTCAAAGAGTTGCTGAAGATGTTGAAAAAGCTTTGAAAGAGAGTTATGGTGAGTTGGAGATTGAGATACTAAACCATGAAGAGGTTGGATTAGAAAAAAACCATATCCATTATAGTGAGCATTTCGCTTGTTTTGATTGTAAAATCTCTTTTGAGCCGTTGGAGCCACTTTCGTTTTCATTTAACTCTCCGAAGGGGGCATGTGCGACATGTGATGGTTTGGGAATTCGTTATGCTATTGATATGGCTAAAATTGTTGATGAGCATCAGAGTATCGATAAAGGGGCGATTAAACTTTTTTATGGGTTTAACAAAGGGTATTATGCAAAGTTTTTAAAAGCTTATTGTGATGCAAATGATATAGATACAACAATTCCTTTTGAAGAGTTAGCCCCACATCAACAAAAAGCAGTATTACATGGTGGAGCTCAAGAGGCTGAGTTTTTATGGAAACGACACAAACTAAAAAGACGATTTGAGGGTGTTGTAAAAATCGCCTATAACATGATAAAAGATGAAAAAGAGCTTGCAGAATATATGAGTGAAAAAGTGTGTGATAAGTGTGGTGGAAATCGTTTGAGTCTTGAATCCCTTTCTGTTATCGTGGCAAAGACTGGAATTTCTGAACTTTTAGAGATGCCTATCGAGAAAACTTATGAATTTTTTGCAGAAACTAAAAACTTTGAATACCTTTCAAATCAACAAAAACTTATCGCTGCCCCTATATTAAAAGAGATAAATGAGCGGCTTTTCTTTCTTTTTGATGTTGGACTTGGGTATCTTTCCCTTGGACGAGATGCAAGAAGTATCAGTGGTGGTGAGGCTCAAAGGATTAGGATTGCATCTCAGATAGGAAGTGGATTGACTGGAGTTATGTATGTTCTGGATGAACCAAGTATTGGGCTTCATGAGAGAGATACACTAAAACTTATCAGAACGCTTAAAAGTCTGCAAAACAAAGGAAACTCTGTTATCGTGGTTGAACATGACAAAGAGACGATACAAGCTGCGGATTTTATCATCGATATCGGACCAAAAGCGGGGCGAGAGGGTGGAGAAGTTATATTTAGTGGGACTTTGAAAGATTTGAAAAAGGCAAAAACTTTGACTGCTGATTATCTTTTTGGTAGGAAAAAGATTGATTATTTTCATGGACGACCACAAGAGAAGTGGATAGAGATGAAAAATGTTACGATTAACAACATTGAAAATCTTTCAGTTAAAATTCCATTGGCAAATCTTGTTGCTATCACGGGAGTTAGTGGAAGTGGGAAAAGTTCACTCATACTTCAAACACTTCTTCCCGTGGCAAAAGAGCTTTTAAATCGTGCTAGAAAAGTTAAAAAGGTTGATGGAGTAGAATGTACTGGCTTGGAGCATCTTGATAAAGTAATCTACCTAGACCAAAGCCCGATAGGTAGAACTCCTAGAAGTAATCCAGCAACTTATACGGGGATGATGGATGAGTTAAGAGAACTTTTTACAAAGACCAAAGAGGCGAAGATAAGAGGTTATAAGATAGGTCGTTTTAGTTTCAATGTAAAAGGTGGACGATGTGAGAAATGTCAGGGTGAGGGGCAGATAAAGATAGAGATGCACTTTTTGCCAGATATTTTAGTCAAAT
>JAOZKZ010000248.1 GCA_029935075.1 Campylobacterales bacterium | reverse complement strand
ACAGGTCAGTTAAAATCTGCCTTGGCAAATCAAAAAAAGATTATCATTACTACCGTACAAACTTTTCCCTTTGTATTAAAAGAGATAGATACTTTAAAAGATGCAAATTTTGCAATCATCATTGATGAAGCACACAGTTCACAAAGTGGCGATACAGCAAGTAAAATGAATGCAGTACTTGCCAATAAAGATATATCTGACTTAAAAGATGAAGAGGGAAATGTTGACACAGAAGTATTGATAAATCATCTCATAGAGTCTCGAAAGATGTTAGCAAATGCAAGTTATTTTGCTTTTACAGCAACACCAAAAAATAAAACTTTAGAGACCTTTGGAAAAGAAGAGGAGGATGGCAAATTTTATCCATTTCACCTCTACTCCATGAAACAAGCGATTGAAGAAGAGTTTATTTTGGATGTTTTGAAAAGCTATACGACTTACAACTCTTACTATAAGTTAGTAAAGTCTGTTGAAGAAAATCCTGATTTTAATACCAAAGAAGCACAAAAAAGATTAAGAGCTTTTGTTGAGGAAGATGAATACTCAATTGCACAAAAAGCTCATATCATGATTGAACATTTTCATAAAGAAGTAAAGCATCTTATCCACTCAAAAGCTAAAGCCATGGTGGTTACAAAAAGCATTGAAAGTGCCATAAAATACAGACAAGAGTTCGATAACTACCTAAAGGAGATAAATAGCCCTTATAAAGCTATCGTTGCTTTTTCAGGTACAAAAAACTATAAAGGCATAGACTATACCGAAACAAGCATGAACCACTTTGAAGAGGGAACAAATGATATACCCAAACAATTTAAAAAAGAGAGATACCGTTTTTTAATCGTTGCAAACAAATATCAGACAGGTTTTGATGAACCTCTACTACACACCATGTATGTTGATAAAAAGCTCTCAGATGTTCAAGCAGTACAGACACTCTCTAGGCTAAATCGTGCATATAAACCATACAAAAATGATACTTTTGTTTTGGACTTTTACAATAACACAGAAGATATCAAAATAGCTTTTGATCCATACTACACGACAACACTACTTAGTGAATCTACAGATCCAAATAAGCTGAATGATTTGGAAGATGAATTAAATAGATATCAAGTTTTTGATGAAGATAATTTAAACGAGCTATTTGAAAGTTATTATAACGATGAGAAAAATCGCTCTAC
Source organism: Campylobacterales bacterium (assembly GCA_029935075.1). Lineage (GTDB taxonomy): Bacteria > Campylobacterota > Campylobacteria > Campylobacterales > QNZT01 > SZUA-1433. The sequence continues at coordinate 1,898 of JAOZKZ010000248.1, read as the reverse complement.
TTTTGATGCTATCATAGATAGAGGCGTTGCAATATTTGATGATGAATTAAGTGAGGATGAAAAAGTTGATTTTAAAATCAAAGCAAAATCTTTTGTTAGAACTTATGCCTATCTTGCAAGGTTATTGGATTTTAACATGCCATCATGGGAAAAAATGTGGCTTTATCTAAAACATATCATTCCTAAGTTACACATAGAAAATGACAATGAAGATGAAAATATTTTAGAAGCCGTCAACATGGATAGTTATAGATTGAGTCGTGAAGCAAAAAGTGATATAAAGCTTGATTCCAATGAAGGAGAGTTATATCCTATTCCTGTAGATACCGCAGGTATCATATCTGAGCCTGATTTAGATACCTTAGAAAATATCTTAAAAGCTTTCAATCATAGATTTGGCGATATAGCATGGAAAGATCCCGATAAAGTAAATGAAATCTTGACACAAAATATCCCTAAAAATTTACAAGACGATAGCAACATGTTAAAAACAATCCAAAATTCTGACCGACAAAATGCAAAAAGTGCCATGGATAAAAAACTTCAAGAAATCATGCAAAACCTTATGTTCTCGCATACCGAAGTATATAAAAAATTTGTAGACGATGATAACTTTCAAAAACGATACCAAGAGTTTATATTTGATGTTATGTGGGAACAGAGCAGGAATACAGCTTATCAGAAAGGGTATTCAAAATGAACTTAAATGACTACACATCAGGCTCATGGAAACAACAGTATCAGTACAAAAGTTTCTCACCAGCATTTATCAATCATACTTTTATATGGGATGATCCTATAATCAATACCCTGCTTGAAGAAGCTACGAGAACACTCAGTAAACTAGATGCTTACACCATGATTGTTCCAAATGTTGATATCTTTATCAAAATGCATATCACCAAAGAGGCAAATACTTCGAGTAAGATTGAGGGCACACAAACAAATATGGATGAAGTACTCATGTCTATAGAAGATATCGCCCCTGAAAAAAGAGATGACTGGCAAGAAGTGCAAAACTATATCACGGCTATGAGTGAAGCAATAGTCGAGCTTGAAAATTTGCCACTTAGCAACAGGCTTATCAAACAAACACACAAAACACTTCTTTCAAATGTTCGAGGGGAGACAAAAATGCCAGGAGCGTTTAGAACTTCTCAAAACTGGATAGGTGGTTCAAATCTAAACAATGCATCTTATATCCCTCCTCATCACTTGGAAGTGGCTGATTTGATGGGAGATTTGGAGCTATTTTTACACAACCAAGAGATACATGTTCCACATCTTATAAAAATTGCAATAGCCCATTATCAGTTTGAGACGATACACCCATTTTTGGATGCTAATGGGAGAGTTGGAAGATTGCTCATCACGCTATATCTCATAGACAAAGGACTTTTGGCAAAACCGTCACTTTATTTGTCTGATTTTTTTGAGAGAAACAAAGGAAGTTATTATGATTCTCTAACTATGGTTAGGGCTTCTAGTGATTTGACTGCGTGGATAAAGTTCTTTTTGACGGCTATCATCGAAACTGCTAAAAATGGTGAACAAACTTTTGAAAGTATTTTGGTGCTAAAAGAAGAGATGGATGAAGTTGTAATATCTTTTGGGAAAAAAGCACAAAATGCAGGAAAACTTATGAGTACACTTTATCAAAATCCAGTAATTACAATCAATGATGTTGCACGGATACTTGATATTGTTCATTCTACCGCTAGTATTTTAGTTTCGGACTTTGAAAAGAGAGGTATTTTGGTAGAGTTTACAGGGAATCAAAGAAATAAAGTATTTGTTTTTGATAAGTATCTAAAACTTTATAATAATAATGGATAAAAAAAACTTATATTCTATTTTAAGACTCTAAATCAACATAAAGCTTTTCTTATGTTGATTTA
>JAOZKZ010000247.1 GCA_029935075.1 Campylobacterales bacterium | reverse complement strand
TGAAGATTTAAACTGGATGGGTGTTCATGCTGTTTATAACCAACCTGAGTTTTTACTCGCAGGTCAATTTATCACAACAAATGATGCAAATGAAAAATACGCAGGAGAGGGATATTCAGTAAATGGTGAGTATCGTTTTATGCCAAAATGGAATCTTATCGGAAGATATGATTCATTTGAGATGGAAAAAGATTCATTAGAGAAAACTAGAACGATTGCTGGTGTAACTTACCGATATAATAAAAATGTTGAATTTATCGCAAATGTATTGACTGAAGAAGTTGGTAATGAAGATGAAACAGCGTTCATGTTATCTGCTGAAATCAACTGGTAAGATACTACAATTTAACTCCTTTTTGAAACATGTTCTATAGAAATAGAGCATGTTTCGAACTACTTTAATTTCTTTTTTTGTATTCCTGCATATAAATTATAATGTGCCGATATTGTTATCAAGTGTTTAACGCTAAAAATTCAATAAAGGATAAAAAGAGATGAAAATCAAATTTTTTCACTATATATTAGGTATCAGTTTACTACTGTTCTTACAAGCTTGTGGATCAAGTTCAAAGAGTAAAGAAGCTGAGATGTTAACTAAAGATAATTATGTATCATTAGCAAAATTTCATTTTTCCAAAGAGTCTAGAGAACTTCAAAAAAGTAGTACTCAAACAGAAAACAATGATAAATTTAGATCATACCCTGGAGCTAAATCATCAGATGTAGCAAATGATAAGACATTGAAAATCACAACTGTAACCCCTTTTGATAAATATATAGAATCAATGACACTATCTACACCAACGCAGACTATTGAAGTTGAAGTAAAAAATAAAATTTATGTCGTTGTCTCTCTCTATGAAAATGGGTCTTTAGTAAGTAGCACACAGCAGACTATAAATGAATTTGAGCGTTTTAATTTACCGACTGATGGAGCAAAATAATGAAAAAAATATTAATATTAATACTACTGTTTTCCGTTTCTGTATTTGCAGCGACTATCACAGTAAGTAAAAGTGAATATAAACCTGCTGAAAATATCACTATAACACTTGCACAGATGCCTGGAAATGCTGGGGATTGGGTGGGTATTTATCCAAAAGGTGCAGCCAATGCATGGGAAAATGTGCTCTCTTGGAAACATGATGGATTGGTAGTAGATGGAACCTATGTATTAGATGGCGTTGCGGCAGGAGAGTATGAGGCTAGAGTATTCCTTAATAATAGCTATACACTTTTAGCCAAAAAAGAGTTTAAAGTTGTAGAGCCTGTAAATAGTGTTGGTATCACAACGAGTGAGACAACCTATAATAGTAATTTGCCTATTTCTGTAACAGTAACAAATATGCCTGGAAATTCAGGTGATTGGATTGGAATATTCCCAAAAGATAAACCAAGTGTTTGGGCAAATGTTCTTTCATGGAAACATGATGGGCATGTAGTTAGTGGCACATATCAGCTTGATGGAGTTGCTGCAGGAGTGTATGAAGCAAGAGTCTTTTTAAACAACAGTTATACACTTTTAGCCAAAACAGAATTTACAGTTGAAGATGTAGGTCACAACACAAATGTAACAACAAGTAAAGCCGAATTTGATGTAGGTGAACCAATCACGATAACACTTACTGGAATGCCCGGAAATTCAGGTGACTGGGTAGGAATATTTGAAAAGGGAAGTGCAAATGTTTGGGAAAATACAATTGCTTGGAAATTTGATGGGCATGTAATAGATGGAACTTATAATTTAGATAGTGTACCTGTAGGTGAATACGAAGTTCGTGTTTTTCTAAACAATAGCTGGACGATATTGGCTTCATCAGAATTTAAAGTCATTGTACAACCATTAGCGACTACAATTGTTACAGATAAAGCTAGCTATCAAAATGGAGAAGAGATAACTGTTACCATTGGTGGTATGCTTGGAAATCAGCGTGACTGGGTTGGAATTTTTCCAGTAGGAGCTGAGAGTACATTTGAAAATGCTTATGATTGGGAGTGGACTGAAGCCATCAATGCTGGAGATATAACTTTTCACGGATTGCCGGCTGGAAGTTATGAGGCAAGAGCATTTTTTAATGATGGATTTGATGCAAAAGCTACCTATCCATTTACCGTAACCTATGTAAATAAACCTGCAACTATATTTGAAGATGCAGAAAACAGTATCTCAAACAAATGGATTAAAGTATTAGGAAATTATGAACCCCGACATGCAACACCTGGTTTTAACAGTACAGGCACGTTGGTATTAATACCGCAATGGGTAAATAACAATACAGAAAATGCTTCAGAGTTTCATATGCCGATGGATTACTCAATTCAAAAGATATTAGAGATGGATATGGGTGGTTTACCAAATTATAAAGTACCAACAGTAAGTAAAATAGGATATATGCCACACTATTCTGTAGGAGTTTATGTGAAAACTCAAAAAGGAAATCGTGTGATGATGTGGGATTCATGGTTTAACCATATCAATGCATCGGCACATATCGCTGACTATGGAAATGGGAATATCTGGTTAAATTATCCATCACCTGTAGAGCATGTGAGAGGCTGGTATAAACCAATAGAGTATTGGGCACATTTTAGAGTAGATGTTGAAGCAGAATTAAAAAAACTTGAACCAGACAATAAACTTATACATATCGAAAAGTTTTATGCAACGGGTGGTTTTTTAGATAATTTAAAACTCTCTTCTGAGTAAGTTTGACACTTATTCGTTTTCAACTTCAATGAGTATCTCAAGATACTCGATATAATCCTCGGCTTTCATATAGCCGGGGAGTTCATCTATGACTTTCTCTCCATCACTAGATAAAATATAAGTAGATGGATAATATTTTGGTTTTATGTAAGTTGGTATCTCTAAACTCTCTTTTGTAAGTCTTTTAACATAATATAGTTTTTCAAGTTTTTCTAAATGAGCACTATTTTCAAATACTTCTTTGTCCATTTTGATACACCATGGACAGTTTTTCATCTCAACATAGATTAAAATCATCTTTCCATACTTTATATTTTCACTAGAGAATAGTAGATTTGAGCATAAAAGTAGTAACAGTATAAATCTTTTCAAGGTAACTC
>JAOZKZ010000074.1:8852-10085 GCA_029935075.1 Campylobacterales bacterium | reverse complement strand
TTATATATGTACAACCAAATAAATTAAGATTGAGAAACATGGCAATTGAAGAAGCTCTCCCTGGAATTAATATAGTCCAAAGCGTTTTAGGTGCACTTTTTACAGGCAAACAACTTACTAATACGCGAATATTTAATGTTAGCGATTTTACAAACTTTCAACAATAAGAAGAGGGAGATATAGTATGCAGAATTCTCAGTTAAATTTATCCAGAACGGATGAAAATGGAGATTTGAAAAAGGTACTAAGTGTACTTGGTAAACAAAAGGCATTGAGCTTTCTTATTGTTATGCTTTTTTTGATAGCTGGGTTGATGTATTCATATCTTACCCAGCCAACTTATGAAACATATTCAACAATTGAAGTTAGCAAAAGTAATTTGGATTTAAGTCTTGATGCTGTTGTTAGAGGCGGTGGTTTAGGAGAAGATACAACTTTAATTGATACTGAAGTTGAAATCATCAAGTCACGGCATTTAATCGAAAAAGCACTTGAAAATGTTGGTTATAATATACGATATTTTACAACATCAAGCTATAAAGAGTATGAGCTTTATAAAAATAGTCCAATTGAAATTACAGAACTTAAAATTAAAGATCCAATTTTTTATAATACAAAATTTATTATTGAGCCTATAAATGATAATAGCTATAAAATCTATCCAGATACTGGTGGATTTATTGGTGGGATTAAAAAATCTATTGCGTCTTTAGTTGGCAAAAAGATTAAAGGAATAACATATAGTGGACAACATGAGTTTTCTGAAAGAATTGATAATAACTATTTTTCACTTGTAGTTAAAAAAGTTGGAGTAGTAGAGAACAGCCACTATGCATTTTTATCATTAGATAAAGATAGAGCTATTAATGGTGTATCAGATAATTTGAGTGTTTTTTCACTCTCTAAAAATGGTTCAATCATTAAGATGATTTATCAAGATAATAGTGCAGGTAGGGCAAAAGATTTTCTTGATAGTCTTGTAAATGTATATCTTGATCAAAGTGTTGAGAAAAAAACATCTCAAGCTTCTAGTGCCTTGACCTTTGTTGATCAGCAGCTTCAAGAAGTAAGTAAAAAGCTTCAAAGTTCAGCGGTAAAGTTAGAGAATTTTAAAGAAGAGAATAATCTTGTAGATATTGTAACCGAGTCTCGAACAACTTTAACAAGTTTAAGTAACTTTAGAAATCAACTTTCAGAGATAAAGATTCAAGAGAGTGCATTTTCTGCACTATA
>JAOZKZ010000074.1:0-8752 GCA_029935075.1 Campylobacterales bacterium | reverse complement strand
TTAGAAGATACGCTTTACAATAGTGAAACAAAACTTTTGAAGTTTCCAGAAAAAGAGAGAGAGTTAGCTGATCTTCAGAGAAAATATAAGATTAATGAGAAAACATATGAGTTTTTGCTTCAAAAGCAAGCAGAGATGTCTATCAATAAAGCGTCGACAGTTTCTAATAATCGTGTACTTGACCGTGCTGTAAAAGAAGGTATGCCTGTGAAACCAAACATGACGATGATTGCAGTGGCAAGTTTAATACTTGGTTTGATTGTTGCTATGTTGTTAGCATTTTTAAGGGACTTTTTAGACCATAAGATAAAAACAAGAGAAGATTTATCTAGCGGAACTAGGATACCATTTTATGGAGTTATACCACATGTAAGACATTCTGATAAAATGTTTACAATTGATGATCAACAATCAGTTGCTAGTGAGGCATTGAGACTTATTCGTACAAATTTAGAATTTATTGCAACTGAAAATAAAAGTAAGGTCATTGTTGTAACATCAACGGTGCCTAGTGAGGGTAAAACAACTATTGCAACCAATTTGGCTGCGGTTTTTGGAATGGGTGATAAAAAATGTATTGTCCTTTCATTGGATATGAGAAGACCGATGCTTCATAAAGTATTTTCACTTACAAATAAGATAGGAATGAGTACTATACTTTCTAAGAAAAGTGCCTTAAAAGAGGTTATTTGGGAACATAAAAAGATTAAAAATCTTGATATTATTACTTCAGGTCCAATTCCACCAAATCCATCAGAGCTTATGCAAGTTGGTAAGATTGAAGAGATAATTAATGAGTTAAGAGGTGAGTATGACTATATTATTATTGATTCTCCACCAATGGGTCTTGTTACAGATGCACTGTTACTGATGAAACAAGCAGATATATCATTAGTTGTGTTTAGATCAGAGTTCTCTGAAAAAGAGTATATTAAATCATTAGAAGATATGGTAGAGTCATATAATATCAATAATGTTGGTTTGGTGCTAAACGGCGTAAAACAAAAATATATGTCTCAGAGTTTTTTCAAATATAGTTATACATACAAATAGAAAGAGAAGTTGATGTTGGGGAGTGAGTTAAATTTTATAGACGGAATGTTGGTATTATTTATAACCATGCTATTGATTAGTATGGTTATAAAATTTTCCGCAAAGATAGGTATGCTTGATATTCCAAATGATAGAAGCTCACATGTTAATCCTACACCTAGAGGTGCTGGGGTGGCAATGTTTTTTGCATACATGGCTATTTTGATACTATTTCATTTAGAGTTTATATATGAAAATATTGGATTTTTTATAGCACTTACACTGATATTTGCTATTGGTGTTTATGATGATAACAAGGGTGTTTCTCCTAAATTAAAGTTTATAGTAATTATTGCAGCAACACTACTCATCTTTTTTATCAATGATTTTCAAATTGACACGCTTGGTACGTGGTTTGGATATGAGACGAAGTTACCTTGGATTTTTGCACTTATACTTACAATTTTTGCAATAGTTGGTTTCACAAATGCTTTGAATCTTTTAGATGGTTTAGATGGCTTAGCTGGTAGTATCTCGTTGGTTATTTTTTTAGCTTTTGCTTATATTGGATATGTCTATGGTGATAGTTTTATTGTTACCATTTCACTTTTGATGATTTTTACATTAGTTGGGTTTTTGTTTTTTAACTGGAGTCCTGCATCTATCTTTATGGGTGATAGTGGTTCCTTAGTACTTGGTTTCACCATCGCTGTCGTGGCAATTAAAGCTATTGAACATGTCAATGTTATTTCTATACTTTTACTTACAGCTTTGCCTATTGTGGATACTTTAGTTGTAATGACAAGGCGTATGCAAAGAGGACTTTCCCCGTTTAATCCTGATAAAACCCATATACATCATAAGATGCTTACTTGGAGAGGTAGTGTTGACCATTCTGTTTTTATATTGGTTGCTATTCAAGTGTTTTTCTCTTTTGTTGGGGTTTTATTACGTGAATTTGGAGATGAGAGTAGTTTATTTCTAGTCCTTATTATGCTTTATCTATTTTTTAGTCTTTTAGATGAGAGAAAGTTGGTACGGGATAAGCTTCGTATTACAAAGATAAAGAAAAAGATGGCTCTAATTATCAAAGAAGATATTACACATAAAAAGGCAGTGATGATTTTAGGAGCTGTTATTATACTATTATTTGTACTTAGAGTTGCTTTGTAGAAAATTTTTGTTATACTAAATTTTACCAAATTAATATTGGACAATAGATGATTTACGAACACGAGATTCCTAGCCAAAGCCGTCTCTATTTTGGCAAAAGTGCAAAATTAAAACGAGATATTGAAGCAGTAGCTAGTGATATTTTATATCAAGAAAATTATGAAGAGATAGTAACACCAGTTTTTTCTTATCACCAACATGACACTATTAATGAAAAAGAATTAATACGCTTTTCTGATCGTCAAAATCATATCATCTCTCTTCGTGCAGATAGCACCTTGGATATTGTTCGGATTATCACACAAAGATTGCGTAAAAGTTCTGATCAAACAAAGTGGTTTTACATACAGCCTGTTTATAAATTTCCAACTCTTGAAGTGAATCAGATTGGCGTTGAAGAGATTGAAAATAGTGATTTGTCACTTAGTATAAATGATAGTGCAAAAATTTTGAAAGCATTAGCGTTAAAACCGTTACTTCAAATCTCAAACATTAATATTCCACGACTCATTGTTCAAGAGCTTAATCTTTCACTAGATTTATTTAAAAATGCTAATTTGGAAGAGATTTTAAATTTAGATATTCCATGGCTTAGTCAACTTGCATATTTACAAAAAGTATCGCAGATAGATGCCCTTATAGATGAAGTGCCAGAAGTCTTGAAGTCGGAACTTTTAAAGATTAAATTACTATGTGAGTCAATCAATTATCCTGATATTGTGATTGCACCGCTATATTATGCAAAAATGCAGTATTATGATAATCTATTTTTTAGATATATTCAAAACAATGAGACACTTGGAATGGGTGGAAATTATAACCATAGAGATTTAAATGCAACAGGGTTTGCACTTTATACAGATAAATTAATTGAGGAAATGAGTGAATAGATGAAACAAGCAAATATGATAGTCGGATTACAGTGGGGCGATGAGGGAAAAGGAAAGATAGTAGATCACATGGCACAAAATGCAGATGCAGTTTGTCGTTTTGCTGGTGGGCACAATGCAGGACATACGATAGTAGTTGATGGGAGAAAGTATTCACTACATCTCATCCCTTCAGGGGTGTTAAATGAAAATGCAATAAATATCATTGGTAATGGTGTAGTAATTAGCCCTGAAAACCTTATAGATAAAGAGTTGAAGCAGTTTGATAATCTTAAAGGAAGACTGTTTATAAGTGACAAAGCACATCTTCTTTTACCTTATCACGCACTTATAGACCAAGGTAAAGAGCGACTTAGAAAAAAAGCGATAGGTACAACGGGTAAAGGAATAGGTCCAGCTTACATGGATAAAATCGTTAGAGTTGGTCATCGTGTTGGAGAGTTGCATCATCCTGAAAAGTTAGCAGATAAGATAATTACTTATTTTGACTCTAATACAACACTTTTTAATGCTTTGGAGATTGAGATACCATCACGAGAAGCACTTTTAAAAGATTTAAATCATTACAAAACAGAGTTAGAAGTTTATATCACAGATACTACACAGATGGTTTGGGGCTTGTTGGATTCTGATAAAAAAGTATTATTGGAAGGTGCTCAAGGTACTATGCTTGATATCGACCATGGTACTTATCCGTTTGTTACAAGTTCAAATACTGTGAGTGCAGGGGCTTGTACTGGTCTTGGGCTAAGTCCTAAAAATATTGGAAAAGTAACAGGAATTGCCAAAGCTTACTGTACTCGTGTTGGAAATGGACCATTTCCTAGTGAAGATTTTGGAGAAGATGGTGAGCGTATGGCTGATGTGGGTCATGAGTACGGCACAACAACAGGACGAAAAAGAAGATGCGGTTGGTTTGATGCGGTGGCAGCACGTCATGCTTGTCGATTAAATGGTTGTGATCAAATTGCTTTAATGAAATTAGATGTCTTAGATGGCTTTAAAGAGGTTAAGGTGTGTGTTGCTTATGAGTTTGAGGGTGAGATTATAGATTATGTACCTTATGACTTAGAAGATGTAAAACCTATCTATAAGAGCTTTAAAGGCTGGGATATGTGTGAGGGTGTTAGAGAGTATGATGAGTTGCCAATTGAAACTAAGGATTATGTTAAAGCTATTGAAGAGTTGACATTGACAAGAGTTGGAATTATTTCTACTAGTCCAGATAGAAAAGATACGATAATAGTAAAATGAAAACAAAATTCTCTCAAATTGTCAAGGTAAAAAAGAGACGGGTTGATGAGATAGAGAATGAACTGTTGGATATTCAAAACCAAAAACGAAGAGTGATTAGGAGTATTGAAGAAATTTTAAAAGAGATTTCAGAAATAAAGACTCCTAAAAGTGGGTCATTTTCTCAAATAAATATTGCACATATGCACCTTACAAATTTTTCAAATCAAAAAAACGGTTATGAAGAAGATATACTAAAGTTAGATCAGCAAATTTTGGGTATAAAAGAGCTTTATAAAGAAGCTAATATAGAGTTTGAAAAGATAAAATATTTGGAAGACCTTGAAATCAAAAAGCAGTTACATGAGTTAAAAATTCAAGAGAATAAAGATATGGATGAGATAGCAAATCTTCTGTTTTCTAAAAATAAAAGGGTGGTTGAAGCATGATAAAATATCTGTTTTTAATATCTCTATTTTTAATATCTTTACAAGCTAAAACTGACTTAATCGATTGTGATAAAATTTTTGAACAGAGAAAAGATGAAATTTTACGAGAGATGGAACGAATAGATGAGCGACAGCAAGAGTTTGAGGCATACCAAGAAGCATCAAAATCTTTGATGGAGCAAAAAAATCAAAAATTGTCTCTAAAACTTGATGAACTTAATGCAACCTTGACTAAGGTTGAAAATACGAAAAAAGAGGTTTTACAACTCTATGAAGATAATAAAAAGATTCTCAAAGAGATAAAAAATGCCAAAGATGATAAGATTAGTGCCACTTATCTAAAGATGAAAGATAAAAAAGCAGCTACTATTTTAGACAACATGCCTAGAGATAAAGCTGCACAAATTCTTTTTACACTTACGCCAAAAAAGATTTCAAAAATTATGGCAAAGATGAACCCAGTTTACGCATCAGAGGTAACTTTACTTTTAAAGTCCGGACCTCCATTTGACCAAAATCTGACTAAATAATACACTATTTACCAAAAATTCGATAATATAAGTGCTTTAAAGGGCAGCTATTATTAGAGATGCCCTTCAGATAATATTTCAACAAGGCTCTTATATGAAGATTTCATTACCTCACGCACCGTATATTGCAAATAAAATTTCAATAGATTTATTAAACTCTGGATATGCCACTTTTACTAAGGGACTTGAACCAATTAAAGAGTGTGCTCAAAAAATCATAGAAGAAGATTTAGAAAAAGAGAAAGCATTGGAGCAGAGAGTTGAAGAGATTTTAGAAGAGAACGAAGATGAGATGGAATTTATGCAAGTTGATCGCCGAAGTATGTTTTGGATGATTAAAAAGAAGATTGCAAAAGAGCACGATTTTATACTCTCTTATGAAGATAGATTTAGTAATGTGGCACATATTATTTTGGATAAACTTTGGGCAGAGAGTTTGATGGATTATACTGTTACAGAGAACTTGATGAAAAATGTTATTTATACCTCGATTGAAGATTATATTCAAAAGTTTGAAGATATTGAGCAGACAGTTATCGACAAAATTTCTGGAATGAAACGAAAAGTAATTCCTGGAACAGATGCCTATAGTGCACTTTTTGAGAGGCTATATCGTGAAGAGCTCCAAAGAAAAGGGATGTTTTAATGAGTGAAAATATCTGGATTTATTTAGAAAATGGTACCTTTTTAGAAGCAAAAAGTTTTGGTGTAAGTGGTACTAAAGTAGGAGAAATAGTATTTAATACTTCTATGACAGGTTATCAAGAGATTATGAGCGATCCAAGTTATGCTGGTCAATTTGTTGTTTTTACAATGCCTGAGATTGGAAATGTTGGATGCAACGATGATGACATGGAAAGTAAAACTGTACATTCATCTGGCATGATTGTACGCTCTTATCAAGATAGATACTCAAACTTTAGAGGGGAAACCACACTTTCTAGTTTTTTAAATGAGTCGGATGCATTGGGAATTTGTGATATTGATACAAGATATTTAACAAAAATGATAAGAGATGAAGGTCCTCAGATGATGATTGCTTCAACTGAGATTAGTGATAAAGAAGTTTTAAAAGAGAAACTCTCTCAATCTCCTCGTATTGAAGATGTGAATTATATCGAACAAGTGAGTACAAAAGAAGTTTATGCACATGAGAGTGGATCTTGGGATATCGAAAATCAAAAATATAGTGAGCCATTAACCCTTGGAAAAAAGATTGTTGTTTTAGATTTTGGGGTAAAAAGAAATATCCTCAATGAACTTAGAGAAACAGGTTTGAGAGTAGAAGTGGTACCAAACAATACTCCAGCATCCACATTGATAGAGAGATTTCAAAATAGAGAAATTCAAGGTGTGTTTTTATCAAATGGTCCAGGAGATCCACAAGTCCTTAAGTCTGAAGCTGAGGAAATTAAAAAACTAATTGAAGCTAAAGTTCCAATGTTTGCAATTTGTTTAGGACATCAACTCCTATCTATCGCTCACGGACACAATACTTATAAGCTAAAATTTGGACAACATGGTGGAAATCATCCCGTTCAAAATCAGCAGAGTAGGGTAGTTGAGATAACTGCTCAAAATCATAACTACAATGTTCCTGACTCTATTTGTGACATTGCAAAAGTAACACATATCAATCTTTTTGATAATACAATTGAGGGTGTTAGCTACAATGAAGCACCGATATTTTCAGTACAACACCATCCTGAAGCTAGTCCAGGACCGCATGATAGTAAATATATATTTGCAGAGTTTGCTAAAAGTCTTTAGGTTTTCTTCCTATCAAAGAAGAGCCAATCATCGATAAAAGTACATACCCCAAAAAGAAGTAGAGTCCAGATTCTACTTTGAGGGCACTATGAATATCTTGTTTTGTTGAGAAAAACACTACCAAAAGTGCAACGATAAAAACATCAGCCATTGACCATTTTCCTAATTTATCAATTGTCGTAATGATACTTTTCCCAAGTCCACTCTCTTTTAAAAACCCATAAAGTAGAATGATGATGGTTTTTACCAAAGGTATGATGATACTAAATGAGAGTACAAGTAGTGCAATAATATAGTTTTCTTGTGCAAATAGTTTTTCGATAGTACCTATAATACTTTTTGTATCAAACGAAAGTGTCACCATACCGACTATTGGAAGGCTCTTATAGACGACAACCATGAGCAAGGGTGCTGTGAGTCCAAAAAAGAGGGAAACTAGTGAGGATGAACCAATGAAGAGGATTAGGAACTCATAATCTATATACATAAAAATTAGAGCAAATATAATGATAGTTCCAAAAAAGTAGTAAAGATAGAGTAGTGATTTTTTTTGGCTCTTGTCTGCATCAAGTTCAAGTTGTTGTATCTCTTCTTGTTTTTTAGAGTATTTATTATAAATTCCAGCACTGAGTTTTTCTAATAATTTATCTACTTTACCGCCAAGTGCATGGTCTGTATCATTTTGTTTTGAGATTTGTTTTGAATAATTGATATAGATTGTGTTACTCTCAACTGCTTTGAATCCTAAAAAGGTTAAAAGTAAGATGACGATGATAAGAAGTGTGGATTTGAGCAGAAGTTGCATTTTTGTACTCCTGAAATAAAGTTATCCGATCGAGAAAAATCTCGACCAGAAAATAAAGATAGAATCTATCTTTTTGAAAATTGTGGGCTTCGTCTTGCTTTTCTTCTACCGTATTTCTTTCTCTCAACAACTCTTGCATCTCTTGTCAATAAACCTTCAGGTTTTAGAATGTTTCTAAACTCTGGGTCAAATTCACATAAAGCTCGTGAAATTCCGTGACGAAGTGCATCTGCTTGTGCTGAAAAACCACCGCCAAGTGTAGTTGCAACGATATCAATTGATTGTACTTGTTTTGTTAAATCTAACGGTTGCATTACTCTTTTTTTGATTAAGTCTAATCCACCTAACCACTCATCAAGACTTTGTCCGTTGATTGCCATTTTACCACTACCAGCAGTTATCCATACTTTTGCGATTGCTCTTTTTCTTTTACCTGTTGCGTAAATTTTTGCCATTAGTTAGACCCTTCTGATTTACTTACTTGTGCAGTATGAGGATGCTCACTACCTGCATAAACTTTGAGCTTTTTAAGCATCTCTTTACCTAGGTTTGACTTTGGAAGCATACCTCTAGTACCTAATTTATAAAGTTTTAATGGATTATTCTCTAAAAGATCTCCAAATTTATCACTTCTAACTCCACCAAAATATCCTGTATGTCTATGATACATTTTTGTATCAAGTTTTGTACCAGTTACTTCTACTTTCTCTGCGTTAATGATGATTACATAATCACCACAGTCAACATTTGGAGTATATGAAGGTTTATGTTTTCCTCTTAGAAGTGTAGCAACTTCTGTTAAAAGACGACCGAATCTTTTTCCAGTAGCGTCGATAACAACCCAGTCACGTTGTACTTCCTCTGTTTTTA
>JAOZKZ010000007.1 GCA_029935075.1 Campylobacterales bacterium | reverse complement strand
ATATACTTTGCAACTCTTCAATGATAGGCATAGTTTTTATGATATTATCATAAGCAATACCATCTAGTGGGTCTGAAACAATGTTCCGAGGGTTATCCACGCCTGTTTGAAAAGTTGAAATCCCCACCTCTTTTAACGCTTTTAAAACATAAGCTATATCTTCTATCTGTAAATAACGAAGCTCTATCTGCATCCGTGTGGTAATGTCTATATAGTCATTTCCATACTCTTTAGTAATTTCCCCAATACATAAAGCTTGTTTGAAGCTCAGTTGTCCAGCTGGGATTCGTACACGAAGCATAAAATCTTCACCTTTATCAAAGAGTCCAAAACACTTTAAAAAATAAGCACTATCTTCTTTGGCTAACTCCTCATACCCTCCAGATGAAATCTTCTGTAGTTTTTCATATACATCCATAGGGTCTTTGAGTATTTTAGTTTTTTCTACTTTATTTATCTTTTTATTTCTAGCTTCATAAGCTTTTTCTAAAATTGCCATCTTATTTACTTTGTAGAAGTTTTAGCCGTAAAATAAAGTGCAAAACCAGTAAATATCATACCACCCACAACATTTCCAATCAACACAGGAATCTCATTATAAAACCACCAATTAGCGATAGTAACATCTGCTCCAAGCATAATTCCTGCAGGTATAACAAACATATTTACAATAGCATGCTCAAAACCCAATGCAAAAAAGGTCATGATAGGAAGCCACATCGCTGCTATTTTTCCGATAGTGGTAGTCGAAGTAAATGCCATAACAGCACCAAGAGTAACCATCCAGTTACATAAAATAGCACTTGTAAAAGCGGAAATTGTCCCGTCAAATCCAAACTTTGCATACCCCAAAGTTTTACCCTCAGAAATTGCAATGATTTTTTTAGCAGCCACAATAGTTAAGGGGTCTATATTTCCCATCTTCGTAATCACGATAGTATAAAGAAAAGCATAAAGTAGACTACCCAAGAGATTTCCCAAAAGCACCCATGTCCAATTGTATACAAGTTTTAAAACAGTAATTCTTTTATCTTTTACAGCAATTGGCAAAAGTGCAAAATTCCCAGTAGCAAGTTCAAGCCCAAGTAAGATAATCATAACAAAGCCGATAGGAAATATAATAGCCCCAACTATACCAAGCCCCGTTTGTGTGATACCAGTTATAGCAAGTGTAGTCGCATACCCCAAAAATGCACCCGAAAGAGAACCCCGAATCAACAAATCTTTAACAGATAAGCTTGCCTTATTTGTTCCTGCCTTTAACATATTTTCTACAATTTCTTCTGGTTTGACATATGCCATGATAAACTCCTTAGTTTTTTATAAGGAAAAGTTTATCAGAAGATTGTATTATTAGAGTGCAAAATATGATTAATTTTTATACAATGAAGTTTTATAGTTGTTTTGGTCTTCTTGCCTGAAAGAAGTCTAAGTTGGAATAATAATCTATTTACACTTTTTAGGTAAAATATCTAAAATATTTACAAATTGGGAATAAGCTAAGTGAGCAAACTAAAAAAAATCCTTATCAAGACCAAACGACAAATTTTTAGCGAAATTGCAGGAAATAACCCATCCATATTTGAGGGTGAAGGTTTTGACTTCATGGAGCTTCGTGAATATGTTCATGGGGATGATGTTCGTAAAATTGACTGGAATGTAACCGCTCGGATGCAAAGACCTTTTATCAAGGTTTTTCGAGAAGAGCGAGAGTTAAATATCGTTATTATCTCTCTTTTGGGTGGAAGTGTTCATTTTGGGCAAAAACGATTTAAACAAGAGCTTATCGCTGAAACTGCGGCTCTTTTGGCATTTTCTGCTGTAAAAAATGGGGATGTTTTTTCCTCTTTTATATTTACTGATAAAGTTGAGTCTTATGTTCGTCCGACTAAAAATATTCATGCCGTAACCAAGTGTGTTTCTGATATTTATGAGTTTGATGCACTTGGGAAAAAGCTGGATTTGAGTGAGCTTTCTAAACAGATGTATGAAAAGATAAAAAGAAAATCGATTATCTTTGTACTTGGGGATTTTTTTGGGGATTTTGATTTTAAACTTTTAGCACGCAAACATGAAGTGATATGTGTAATGACAAGAGATAAACTTGAAGAAAACCCACCAGAACTTGGCTCTATAAACTTAATCGACCCAAGTACACTAGAGAGTTCTTTGATGCAAATTGATGCAAATTCTGTACAAAGATATATAAAAGCACTGAATGATAAGGATAGCGAACTGTTCAAACACTTTAGAAAAAACAGAATCGCTTTTACCAAACTCTACACAGATGAAGAACCATTTGTGAAGATGTCAAAACTATTTTTAAGAAGATAAGCATGGAAAAATTATATTTTTCCTCTCGACAAGGGCGTAGCTTTAGTGAGAGGAATTTTTGCTGGGCTTTGCTCGGCAAAAAGGAGACATAAAGATGGAAGAAAATTTAACACTTAGAGATATTAGAGCGTTAGAACCGATAGATGATATTAGTTTGTATCTTTTTATCATTGCGATTGTTTTTGTTTCGTTGATTATCGGAGCTTTGCTTTATAAACTATTTAGCACCTTAAGAGAAAGAAAAAAAGAGACTTTGCGAAAAAAGGTTTTACAAAGACTCAAAGATATAGAGTTTGATGACCCAAAAGAGGCAGCATATAAAATCACAAAATATGCACAATTTCTTGCAACTGATGAGAGAAGTGAGCGGATGTTAGAGCAGCTTTTACCAAAACTTGAAAAATATAAATTTATCAAAAATGCACCAGAATTTGATGATGAAGCGGTTCAATATTATAACCTATTTTTAAAGAGTGTGGATGCGTGAAGTAGTGTTTGAATATCCATTAATTTTTCTGCTTTTGGTCATTTTTCTTATCTGTGCCAAGTGGTGTAGACCTAAAAGTGAAGCGATTCTGTTTCCTCATTTAGATATATTTTTAGAAAACAAAGGTAGAAAATCTATTTGGCTTACACTTTTAAAATGGATAGCTATCATAGCAACTATCATCGCCCTAGCCTCACCTGTTATCGAAGATAAGATGGAAGTGGAAAACAAAGAGGGTTACGCGATAGCACTTGTACTTGATGCAAGTGGTTCAATGCGTTATGGATTTGGGAGAATGCTTCCTGGAATTGGAGCTCAAGATAAATTTGGAGCCTCCATGGAAATGGCACAAGAGTTTATCCAAAAAAGACCTGATGACCAGATAGGACTTGTGGTGTTTGGGAACTTTGCTTATGTGGCAGCTCCTCTGACTTATGATAAAAATATTTTAGGTCAAATCATGGGAGGTTTATCCTCAGGAGTGGCTGGAAGTAACTATACTGTTATCAACGATGCCCTATTCCAAAGTGCGAAACTTTTTAAAGAGTCCAAAGCTAAAACAAAAATTGTCATCCTTCTCACAGATGGAGAGAGTCGAGGAGACAATGTTCCTTTTGATGTGGCTATGCGTCTAACCCAACAGTATGGAGTCAAAGTTTATACTATCGGTATCGGAAATCGTGGAGAGTTTAATGAAGAGCACTTAAAACTTATTTCATATAAAACAGATGGACAATTTTTTGCAGCTTCAAACAAAGATGCACTAAAAGAGATTTATGAAAAAATTGACCAACTTGAAAAGAGTAAAATTGAGAGTGAAAAATATATCAAAAAAAGTTACTACTTTGAATATCCACTATTTTTAGGCTTTTTGGCACTTTTATTTTATACTTATCTTCTCAATAAAAGAGGTATCGCATGATATTACTTAGACCTGATTATATCGTTTTTATGATGATTCCTGCACTCATTTTATTCTTTTTTATCATCACGCATAAAAACAATATCAGTGCTATCTTTGATGAGAAGATGCTTGAAAAACTAACCTTTGATAATGGTTCTCTGGGAAGAATGGGAAGAAACTTTATGCTGTTTGCGGCTCTATTTTTAATGATTATCGCACTCTCTCGTCCTGCTATTGAAAAAGGGGATGTGAAAATCAAAAGTAAAAAAATCGACCTGCTCATCGCACTTGATATCTCAAAGTCCATGCTTGCCTCTGATATATACCCAAATCGGTTGGAGTTTTCCAAGAAAAAGATTTACGAATTTGTTGATAGTTTTAAAGAGGCAAATGTCGGAGTGATTGCTTTTAGCTCGGAGGGCTTTTTAGTCTCTCCCATGACACAAGATAGTGCAACTTTAAAATATCTCATAGGGAATTTATCGTTAGAGAGTCTAAGCACGGCAGGAACAAACCTCTTAATTCCTATCCAAAAGGGAGCAAGTTTTCTAAAAGAGTCCAAACAGAAAATAGTTATTATTTTTACTGATGGTGGAGATAACGACACTTTTGAAAAAGAGTTAGAAGCTACAAAAAATGCAAATGAACATATCTATATCTACGCTACTGCAACCAATGGAGGAGCACCTATCACAGAAAATGGAGTTTCCATCAAAGATAAAGAGGGGAATATCGTAATCACTAAACTAAATGATAAGATAAAAACTTTAGCGATTGAAAGCGGTGGAGCTTATATCGTGGGAGGACTCAAAGATGATAGCGTTTCAATCTTGGTAGAAGATATTAAAAAGAAGTTTGAGATGTCTGAAACAGAAAGTCGGAAGGTTAAAGAGTACAAAGAGCTTTTTTATTATCCGCTGGGGCTTGGGATATTTTTTATGTTGTTGGCTTTTAGTTCATTTCCTAAAAGAGCAAGTGTTGGTATCTTTATCTTGCTATTTATGGGTATAAGTAATCCTAAACTCCATGCAGGAGTTTTTGATTTTCAGACGATTGATAAGGCACATGAAGCTTATCAGAACAAAAACTATAAAGAGGCGATAGCATCCTACAAAGAAGTAGTAAAATCTAAAAAGAGTCCTCAAAGTATTTACGATTTGGCAAATGCTCAATACAAAGATAAAAAGTATGAACAAGCATTAAGCACCTACAACAAAGTAACATCCAAAGACCCAAATCTAAAATATAAAAAACTTTTCAACTCTGGAAATAGCCACTTTCAACTTAAAAAATATGAAGAGGCGTTAAAAGATTACGAGAAGGCTGGAAAGATTAATAGTGAAGCGGACTTGGAGCACAATATAGAGTTAGCAAAAAAGATGATAGAACAGAAGAAAAAAGAGCAAGAGAAGAAAGATAACAAACAAAAGAAAGATGACGACAAGAAAAAAGACGAAGATAAAGAGAAACAAGATAAAAAAAATCAAGATGATAAGAAGAATAAGCAAGACAAAAAAGATAAGCAAGATGATGCCAAAGATGGGGATAAAGATAAGGACTCCGCTAAAAAGCAAGAAGAACCCAAAGATAAAAAAGAGGAAAAAATAAGTGAAAAAGAGGCTAAAAAATGGGAACAACAACTCGAAAAGATGAAACCAAAAACAATGCCTATGAAATTTCAAAACTACGACATAGAGAGGACGAAAAATGAAAAACCTTGGTAAAATACTACTATTTGTATCACTCCTCGCAAATACACTTTTTGCGGTAGACGCTAAAATCACACCAAAAACTGTCTATGTGGGCGACAGAATATCGCTCATCCTTTCCGCAAAAGGAAACAAGATAGAGTTTCCTAAATTAAAAGAAATCTCTGGATATAGGGTTGAAGCACAGTCTATATCACGAAATATTACAAATATCAACGGAAAAGTGACAAAATCCCTCTCAAAAGAGTATATTTTCACACCACAAAAAAGCTTCACTATACCAATCATTGAAGTTGCGGTTGATGATAAGATAGAGCGTACCAAACCTATCAAAGTCGAAGTGAAAAAAGAGACTGCCAACAAAGCAGAGGCTTTTATATTCACCCTTGAAGCAGATAAAAATGAAGTATACATTGGAGAGCCTATCAATGTAGTTTTTACTTTCAAAAAACATCTTAATATCGATTTAGCTGAGGCAAATTTTGATACTCCAACCTTTCATGACTTCTGGGCAAAACCTATGAAAAAACAGCCTGCAACCGTTGAGGGGGATTATCAAGTTTATCGTATCCATTATCTACTCTTTGCTCAAAAAGAAGGAGCTATCACAATAGAGCCAGGACGCATGGATGCAGGAATCATGCAAAAGAGAAAAAGGGATTTCTTTAATTTTGAGCGAGTAAAATGGAAAAGTCTTTTTTCAAATGAAATTGTAATAAAAGCAAAACCTCTCCCTGCTGGTGCAGATATCTACGGAAACTTTAAGATGAGTGTCACTATAGATAAGCAAAAGACTAAAGCAAACGAACCTATCAACTTAACAGTCACCATCAAGGGCATCGGAAATGTGGATGATATCGATGAGTACAAGCTTGATATCAAAGATGCAATCGTTTATGCAGATAAGCCTCAAAGAAAGATATATACCAACGACAAAGAGGAACTTGGGGAGTTTACACAAAAGTTTGCGATTGTTTCAGATAGGAATTTTACAATAGAGCCTCTAGAGTTTACCTTTTTTGATGGAGCAGATGAACAGATCAAACATTTAAAAAGCAAACAGTTTGATATTGAAGTGACAGGAAGCATGATAAAGACGCAAACAGCACAACTGCAAAAAAAGGAATCCGTAACCGTAGTAGCACCTAAAACAAAAATTATTTATGATAAAGCTTCTCAAACTAAGTTGATTCTATTTACACTTGGTGGGTTCTTACTAGGAGCTTTGAGTATGTTTTTATTTAACATGCCCAAAAGAAGAAAAAAAGATCGTGAAGAACTTTCACTCTCTCGTAAAATTAAAAAGAGTAAAAATGACAAAGAGTTACTCTCTCTTCTTCTTCCTTATATTGGAAAATCTCACAAAATAAAAAGTACTATTAAAGCATTGGAAGAAAATATTTATGACCAAAAAGAAAATAAAATTGATAAAACAGATTTAATAAAAAATATTGATAAATATCTTATAAAAGAGAAAGATATTGAAGATATTTTAAAATAAAGGAGTAGAACATGGTAAAACACATCGTTTTTTTTAAATTAACTGACAACTCAGACAAAAACAAAGAATTGGTAAAAAACAAACTATTAAGCCTAAAGGGAGAGGTTGAAGTACTTCAAAATATTGAAGTGGGTTTAAACTTCGCAGATGAAGATAGAGCCTATGACATCGCACTTTTGACTGATTTTAATAGTGAAGAGGATTTAAAATCTTACGCAATTCACCCCTTTCATCTTGAGATTGTAGCCTTTATAAAAACAGTTGCAAATTCTTCAAAGGTAGTTGACTTTAAATATTAAAAATAATAATAAATTGACTTTTAAATAAAATTCTGCTATTTTTATGCTTACATTTAAGAAATAATTTGGTAGAGGAACAATATGAGAATATTATCAGTAGGTGTCGACGAAGATTTATCAAGATCAATTGCGTCAAGTTTAAGAGTTATCGTGGATGACTCATACGATATAGATGACAGTTCAAACTTTTTGAGATTTAGAAACTATGACTTGATTTTACTTGACTACGACCTAGAATACAATAAAGCAAAAAAATTTATAACTAAGATATCAAAAGAGTACAAAGTACCTTTGATTATATTGTCTATAATAGACGACAAAGATACAGAGATTTCATTTTTGAAAGCTGGAGCAGATGACTTTATAAAAGAACCATTTGATTTAGATATCATTTCAGCTCGTGTTGAAGCAAAACTAAGAAGAACAATAGATAACCGTATCAAAATTGGAAAACTTACAATTGACATAGGAGAAGAGAAAACATCCTATAGAGATAAAGAGATTGAGATTAAAGGAAAACCTTTTGATATCTTAGTTTATTTGGCAGAGCATAAAAATCAAGTGATTTCAAAAGATAGACTATTAAACGCTATTTGGGAAGAGCCTGAGTTTATCACTCCAAATGTGGTTGAAACTTCAATTAATGCAATCCGTCAAAAACTTGATAAAAACCTTGGTATCAAATGTATCGAGACAATTCGTCGTCGTGGATATAAATTTTGTTATGTGGATAAGGAAGCATCGTGAATGATGACAAATCAAAGGAGTTTTTATACACACTCCTTGGCGGTGCACTTCTTTTTAAAGACCGATTTTCTGACCAGTTTGACGAAATCCTAAAAAAGGGTGAAAACTCAAAAGAAGATATCAAGACAAATTTTGCAGAGACTATGTCAAAAGCTGGTGAGCAAAAAGTAGAGATAGAGAGTGAGCTCAAAAACAAGATAAAAATGATTGTTGATGAGTTAGGACTAGCTACAAAAGAAGATATTGAAGAGTTAAAAGAGCTTATCAAAAATAAAAAGTCATAGAAACGACTTTTCATGTTCTAAAAGCCACTCTTTGGTCTTAACACCGTGTATACCACTATAGTGACCTAACTGACCATCTTCTTTGATAACGCGATGACATGGCACAACAATAACAAATTTGTTTTTTGCCATAGCACTTCCCACGGCTCTATAAGCATTTGGACTTTCAGCAAGAGTGGCAAGTTCTTTATAAGAGAGTGTTTGTCCATAAGGAACTTGCATCAAAGATTGATACACTTTTTTCTCAAATTCCCCACACTCCATCTCAAGAGGTAAATTAAAAACCTTTGCCCCTTTAAAATAAGCATCTAATTCTAAAATTGCTTCATCTAAAAGTATATTTGTGTGGCTTACATGCATTTCGCTATCGCAAAATGAGATTGATATAATTTTTCCTGCACACTCTACAACTTCTAAAAGTCCAGCTGGTGAGTGTAAATAAGCATAACTTTTCATCTTAATACCCCTTTTGAAAAATCAATAAATTTTTATCACTTACATCAGAAAAAAGAGCAACTTCTTCTATAGACAAAAGTTTCAAAGAGCTCATAGCCTCAATCTCCTCAATCTTGTGATAGTACTGCACAATTTCTGCTTGCTCTTTAGTAAAACAACTACCCTCTTTTTCAAAAAGTGTAATTTTGGTTTCGAGTATATTATCTTCAAACTCTGAGTCAATAGCAATAAACAGATTTTCCTTATCGATAATCAAACTTCCAGCAGTTACCTCTTCAAAACCAAATAAGGTATTTATATCGCAAATAAATACCCCACCATCATTGAGTCGTTTTTCGATATCTACCAAGAATTGTTTTAATGCGTCTTTATCAAAATAATTCAATACATCCGCAACCGCTAATAAAGCATCATATTTTTGCGGAACCTCATCAAGCCTAATACATCTAGCATCTACCCCTTTAGCTTTTGCTATTTGAATCATCTCACAGCTTATATCGATACCTTGTGCATTATATGTTTTTTCTAGATGCACAAGTAGATTTCCATTTCCACATCCTACATCTAAAATCGTGTCAATTTTATAGTTTGAAAGTTTTTGTAGATAGATTTGATAGAGAGCTTCATACGCTTCATCAAAACCAATGTAGGATTCGACTTTAGCGTATAAATCTAGATGTTTCATTAAGAATCGAAGAGTTTCTTTATAATCATTTCAAAGATAGAATAATCTCCATCATCACAATTGTCTTCAACGATAAAACGGTTAAGGGTGTGCATAAACTCTAACTTTTTATAATTACTGCCCTTGAGTTGTTCTTTTATTACGACGATTTGCTCGTCGATATTGGATTCAAGATTTTCAATATTTTTATAAAGTCGCCCAGCTTCTTCATCACTCAAATTCTGCTCTTTTTGAAAGGTATCACAAAAATCACATAGCTCATTGCCCTTATTCTCTTTTTGATAATTTACAATACTACATATCAAAGCACCAGTCGCAAATCTAAAACCTTTGATATCCGCAACATCAAAGATGCCATCTTTTGTTCCGATTGAGTCGTACCATTTTTTTAAAGACATATCTCATCTCCCAAATCTCTTTTCTTAATTGTAACACACTTTAGTTACAATGGATACATGAACTTGGAATTACACTTACCCTTATGGGCAATTCTTTATTGTGGTATGATTTTTGCAAACGGCGTCGTAACGGTTATAATCAGCCCAAATAAAACAGCTATATACATTTTAAGTCAGCTACTTTCAATGGCTTTTATGATTAGCTTTTTCTTTATTTACTATGGAGCAGTTGGAGGGGCTAGTGATAAAGTCCTTTATATTCTCATGGTTATTTTTATTCTTTATCAAGAGATTTGGGTAAATAAAGAGCTATATAAACAACTTATCATAGAGCAAGTTCCCCTACATGAGAGAAGTGCTGTGGTATCTGCTTTGGGTATTGTGATGGCAATATTTTTATTACCATTGGTTTATATAATAATTAACTTATTTTAAAGTTTTATTTAAATAGTTTAAGATACAATCTTACCTATGAATGAAAGCTTAAAAATATTTGCAAACGATCTTAAAAACTCTTTTAAAGACTTGATCCCTATCATACTCGTTGTTGCTTTTTTTCAAATTGTAATTATCCAAAAAGTACCTAATAATCTAACCTCAATTATTATCGGACTTACTATCGTAGCCATTGGTTTGGCACTTTTTATCAGAGGTTTAGAGCTTGGTATTTTTCCAATCGGCGAGAATCTAGCTGTTGATTTTGCAAAAAAAGGTTCTGTATTTTGGCTTCTTTTGTTTGCTTTTACTATGGGTTTTGCCACTACCGTCGCGGAACCTGCACTTATAGCCATTGCTGATAAAGCCGCTTCCATAAGTGATGGCAAGATAGATGCATTCTTTTTACGGATGACCGTAGCAATTTCTGTTGGTTTTGCTATAGCCCTTGGGTCACTTAGAATACTTCTTGGACACCCTATCCAATACTACATCGTTGGTGGATATATCTTAGTTGTTATGATGACATTTTTTGCTCCACGTGAGATTATTGGACTGGCTTATGATAGTGGTGGAGTTACAACCTCTACAGTAACTGTACCACTAGTAGCTGCTTTAGGAATTGGTCTAGCTTCGAGTATTAAAGGGCGGAATCCTGTTATTGATGGATTTGGGCTTATCGCTTTTGCATCTTTGACGCCTATGATATTTGTGCAAGTTTATGGAATTATTGTTTATGCAATGGCAGATGCAACAACTGGAGTCACAACTGTTATAGAAGCTATATCTGCCACAGCTTCTGTTTATCAGTTTGACATCAAAGAGGCTCTGCTTGATTTGGTAGGGGTTATAAAAGATGTTGCACCAATCATTTTAGTAATTTTGTTTTTTCAATATGTAATCATAAAAAAACCAGTTCCTCACATAAAAAAAACTACTACTGGAATCGTTATGGTAGTACTTGGTCTGTATGCCTTTATCATTGGTCTTGAGATGGGACTTTTCCCGATAGGTGAAACTATCGCATTTCAACTCACATCTATGGGAAATAACTTACTTATCTATCTCTTTGCTTTTTTGATAGGGTTTTCAACTACCATGGCTGAACCATCACTTTTAGCAATTGCTATCAAGGCTGAAGAGATAAGTGATGGAAGCATTAACCAAAATTATCTTAGAATTGCAGTAGCATTTGGTGTAGCTATCGGAATTGCACTTGGTTCATATCGTATCGTGGCAGGAGATCCTATACACTACTACATCGTGGCAGGGTATGTTATCGTTATCATAATGACGCAGTTTGCACCACAGTATATCATCCCTATCGCCTATGATAGTGGCGGTGTTACAACCTCTACGGTTACAGTTCCTCTAGTAGCTGCTTTGGGTCTAGGGCTGGCTGAAAATATAGAGGGGAGAAATCCACTTATCGATGGATTTGGGCTTATTGCATTTGCCTCACTATTTCCTATGATAACCGTCATGGGATACGGTTTATATGCCAATATGAATCAAAAAAAAGATGATAAAAAAACAAAGGAGCATTCATGAAATTTGTCGCACTCTTTACTGTCATACCAGACAAAGATGAAGAGAAAGCCATTGCAGTTGCCAAAGAGGCAGGTGCTGGGGCTACAACAATTATACATGGTAAAAACATTGGACTCACAGAGAAAAAAGTATTTTTCGGGCTAACCTTAGAAGAGAATGTATCGATACTGGTTTTTATACTACCTAGAAAACTCTCTATGCAGGTTATGAAAGCATTAAGAGACGAATTTGACTTAGATAGCCATGAGAACAGTTCTTTGGCATTTACAATGCCGTTAAGCCATGTTGCAGGTCTGAATAATGACGAACTGCACCAATTTGAACAAGACATAAAACATATTTTATAGGAGATATACATGCAATCACTAGTTGAACAGATAATGACCCCAAAAGAGAAACTTATCACAGTCTCTCAACTCACAACCATCAGAGAAGTTATCACAAAAATGAAAGAGGGAAAAGTACGATCAATTATCGTAGAAAAAAGTAATCCAAATGGAGCTTATGGACTTTTAACTTTTAAAAATATTTTACAATCTATCATTGCAGAAGATGGAGATATTGATCTTTTAAACGCTTATGACATCATGGCAGCACCTGCTTTTTCGGTTTCTAGAAAATTGGATGTTAAATATGCAGCAAGAATGATGGTAAACAACAGCATCAAAAGATTGCTTGTTGTAGATAATAATGAGCTTCATGGGATATTAACCATGACAGATATTATTGAAGTTTTAATGGATTCTGTGGAAAATCATTAGAGTTCATATTTGCTTCACATGGGAAGATTACAATCCTAAATAAAAAAGGTATTCTACAAATATGAAAAAAACTCTACTATTTTTAGCACTCTCAAGCACGCTATTTGCCTCAGACTCAGCTATCCTTTTAAAGAAAAACTGTGCAACGTGTCACATTTTAGGAGTACCTGCACCTGAACAGATTCCAACGCTTACGGCACCTGCTATGGAAGCAGTTGGTTTTCATATAAAACTAGCATTTGAAGATAAAAAGATGATGAAAGATTTTATCGTAGATTATACTTTAAATCCTTTAGCATCTAAGTCTGTGTGTGAATCAAATCAAGTACAAAAATTTGGTGTGATGCCTTCACTAAAAGGGAAAATAAGCAAAGAAGATCTAGAGGCTATCTCGGCATACATCATAGAAAACTATCCAACTCCAAAGTTCACAAGCATGATAAAAGAGATGCAGACAAATGGAAAAATGAAGGCACTTCTTTACTCACCATTTCTCATCAATCAAAATAGACTACCACATGTCACAAAGATGCTACTTGAAAACTGGGATAAGGCAGCTCTTGGTTTAAGTAACGAACAAAAAAGTAAACTTCTTATTATCCGTAAAACAACCATGAGTGCTGTAAAAAAAATAAAAAAAGAAGTAAAAACTTTAGAAGATGAGATCATCGAAGTGGTAATCGATGCAGAAGATATAAAAAGTATTGATACCAAGATAGATCAATTATCCAAGCTAAAAGCACAAGCAACAAGAGTGCATATTAAATGCATCACTGAAACTATCGGGATTTTAAGTGATGAACAATTGGAGCATTTACTGCCTTTTTGGGATTCATAATCCCAAATTATGCAATAGAGCATTTCATCTAGTATCTGTCATTTGCATCATAAATTTCAGGAAAAATCATCGCCTATGCTATGGCATAAGCTCAAATTTATCCTAAAATTTCTAACACAAAGCACAGACACTATATTTAAATATCTATTGCATAATTTGGGATAATAGAAAAAGGGGTTGCAACTAAATCCCCTTTATCTTAAAAGACCTCCGATGCAACTCACAATACCCATGCTCTTTAATCAACGCTCTATGAAGTGCTGTACCATATCCTTTATGTTTTTCAAACTGATACACGGGAAAATTTGAAGCTTGCTCTACAATATATCTATCGCGGCTTACTTTTGCCAAGATACTTGCTGCACTTACCTCATCTATCTTATCATCTGCTTTGATAATAGCTTCAACTCCATTTACTCCAAAGGTCGTATTTCCATCCATGATGGTATGTTCAGGATTGAGAACATTCATGATTTGGATGATAGAGTTTTTTATTGCAGCTGAGAGTCCTATCTCGTCAATGGTTTTATTGTCCGTAAAAACTATCTCATACTTTGCATTTGGGATTATCTTTTCAAACAGAATTTCTCGTTTTTTCTCAGTAAGTTTTTTTGAATCTCTCAAACCCTCTACACTATTTTCAAATATCACACCCGCTACAACCAATGGTCCCGCCAAACATCCCCTACCCGCTTCATCAATTCCACAAATCATCACTTTTTGTTTCCTTTTTACTCATATATTTAATTTATCATAACAAATGATGCTTCAAGGTTTATTATATTTTTTAAAAGTCGATGATTGTTGAAATCAAAGGAGATGATTATGAAAGAAATTATAAGTTTAGTATTTACAGTACTTTTAGTAGGATGTGGGGGCAGTACTGAAACAACAAATACAACGACAAGTCCAATAGCAAATGAAAAAGGTAAGGTTGAACAAACTTACAATGTTGATTCAGATGGTAAAATAAAGACTATTCAACTTTCAGGAAGTGCTGAGGATATAGCGGTATCGAAAGAAGCACTATTTGTGGCAAAAGGAAAAGATGGTATAGAGATTTTTAAGATAGGATATGAAGACAATATCAAATCTGAACTTATTACTGCAATTTCAGGGATAAATGCAAAAAGCGTTAGTTTATCTGAAAATGGAAATAAACTTTATATCGTTAACGAGGAAGGGTTTGTAAATATTTTCGATATAAATAACCTTTCAAGTCCTGTTAAAGAGCGTACAACAACGCAACAAGAGATTCAAAAAGAGGTTATCACTGAAGATGGAAAGTATAAATTTGTACCAAGAGGCAAAGATGGTTTAGAGATTTATAGTTTAACAGAACCTAACAATCCAGCTCTTGAGAGTATTTTTAATAAGTCAAATGCATATGATATTGTTTTAGCTGATCGTGATACTAAAGCTCTGATTGCAGCAGGAGCGGCAGGTATAAACTTACTAGATATTGTTAATCCAACATCTCCTAACATGGTAGTAAACTTTTCAATTGATGGTGGAACTAAAGGGCTTTCACTAAACAAAGAACAAGGTATTTTATTTGTTGCAAATGGTGATAAAGGTGTTTTAGTTTATCACTTGAATACGGTTTTAAATAAACTATTATAAGGAAGTAGCAAAACTCCAAAATGGTATCATCTCAAAAGTGATACCATTTTGTTCATACACTTTTTCCACTTCCATGGTCACAATTTGAACCGTCCGCACATCCAAATCCATCAAATGTTTACTTAATCTCTCCAACTTTCCTTCAATCAAATTTGACGGTAAAAAGGGAATGGATAAAATTACCTTTGCCTCATCTGGAATATAAAAATCAAATGCGTCTGTATAATAAAGCATATAATTACGCTTTAAAAGCTCTAAATATACGATATTTTCAAATCTCTTGATAAAATCCTTCTCGAAACTTAAAACACTCCGTAAAGTAAAATCAATCAAATAAAGTTTTTTACCACTCTTCTTATGCCCAAATTTTTCCACCAAAAAAAATACATTTGCATCTTGAAGTTTTTTCGTATACGCATAAAATGTATCTTTGGATACCTTTACTTTCTCTTTAAGTTCTAAAAAAAGTGAATGTATCGACACCACTGTACCTTGAGACGATGCAAGAAGTTGTAATATCGACATCTCAAGGTCACTCTTTGCAAAGCATTTTAAAAAATCTTGATACACTTTGATAAAATCACTCTTGTGCTGTCCAAAAATTGCAGGAAATGTTCCACTAATGGCGTAAGCACTAAAAATAGCTTCTAAATTTAACTCTCTTTTATCAAATGAGATAAACTCTTCAAAATCAAGCGGATAAAGTGTTTGGCTGGTAAATCCGTCTAAACTTCGCTTCTCACATGTTGTGATAATGACCTCTTCACAATAAGGTACTTCAAAACTAAAATCAAAATGCTCCAAAACTAAAAGTCGAATATGATGTATTTTTATAAAATTTGATAAATCTGAACTTATATCATGATCTCTCATCCTAAAATCATTAAAGTCAATATAGAGGAAACTCCCCTTTTGCATCTGTGAAAGATAATCATATATCATAGTACTTTTTCCAGCCCCTCGAGGTCCTAAAAGTAGTATCTTTTTTGCATCAAATGAGAGTTTTCGAACATTATATGTTACCTTTTTAAACTCTCTTGTGTAAAGTATCTCTAATATATCCATTTTTAATTGTCTTTATATAGTTGTTTTAGTATAATCGGCGACTTTTATTATACTAATTTATTGGGGAAAACTTGTTTAATTTACAAAATTACGAAAAATTCAATATCAAAAACGGACTACTTTCAGGGATGGTCGTTGCAGTTGCTCTTGTTCCTGAGGCGATTGCTTTTAGTTTTATCGCAGGAGTTAGCCCTCTTGTGGGAATGTATGCAGCTTTTATACTGGGTCTTATCACTTCACTTCTTGGTGGAAAACCAGGAATGATCAGTGGTGCAACTGGTGCGGTTGCTGTTGTTTTTGTTGGGTTAGGACTCGCAGTAGCTAAACTCTATCCTGAACTCTCAGGTGAGGCATTATCAGTCATGATACTTCACTATATCCTTATGACCACTATATTTGCAGGTGCATTTCAAGTGCTTGTTGGTGTTTTAAAGATGGGTAAATTTATCCGTCTTGTTCCACAACCTGCCATGTTTGGATTTGTTAATGGACTTGCTATCGTTATCGCATTGGCTCAACTAAAGTTTTTTAGAGCTAGTGACCATGAGAGTCTAGAGAGTTGGAGTGAAATACTAAGTCATAGCTGGAGTGAAAACTACTGGATGTATATTATCACAGCAATCACCATGGCTATCATGTACTTTATGCCTAAGTTTACAAAAGTTATACCCTCTGGTTTGGCAGCTATTTTAGCGTTAACTATTATCGTTTATTTAGGAGGAGTTGATACAAAAACTGTTTCAGACTTGGCAAATATCGAAGGTGCTTTCCCTACATTTGTGATGCCTAATCTATCACTTTTAAACTGGGAGTCTATGTTTATCATACTTCCATATGCTTTCCTTGTAGCGATGGTTGGTCTTATCGAATCACTTTTAACGCTATCAGTTTTAGATGAGATGAGTGGTACTAGAGGACGAGGGAACAAAGAGTGTATCGCACAAGGTTGTGGAAACATGACCAGTGGATTTTTTGGTGGAATGGCTGGATGTGCGATGATTGGACAGAGTATCATCAACTACACTTCTGGTGGGCTTGGAAGAGTTTCTTCATTTACTGCTTCAGTTTTATTAATCCTTTTTGTTGTAAGTCTTAGTGACCTAATAGGCACTATTCCTGTTGCAGTTCTTGTAGGAATTATGTTTATGGTAAGTATCGGAACTTTCGAATTTTCCAGTATCAACCGTATCAAATACATGCCAAGAGCTGATGCTTTTGTCTTAGTTTTAGTGACTATCATCACCGTATTTTTCGACCTTGCTGTCGCTGTAATTGCGGGTATCATTGTTTCAGCGTTAGTTTTTGCTTGGCAACATGCTAAGATACATACAAATACACATATTGAAGAAGATGGAACTAAAGTATATGAGGTAGATGGCCCACTATTTTTTGGTTCAGTCACTTCATTTCAAGAGCAGTTTGAAGTAGCAGATGATCCTGATAAAATCGTATTAGATTTTAAAGATGCAAGAGTTATGGATATATCAGGAGTTGAAGCTATTGATATGATTACAAAGAAATATAAAGATAGCGGTAAAACACTCTCAATAAGACAACTAAGCCGTGACTGTAAAGGGTTACTGAAAGAAGCTGGACCTTTTTGCACCTATACGGAAAATGATCCAACCTATAAAATAGCAACAGATAAAAAGGGATAACATGACTAACATTGACGATACTAAGATAGAGATGCGTAAATATGAGAAAATTAGAAATGATTTTTACGATTTTTTAGATACAAACATAAAAAAAAGTGAAAATGGACAATTTGAATTTTCAAATTCACAAAGCTTAGATGCAGAAGCTGTATATGCACATTTCTTTAAACTTGACTATCAGGCTCGAAAACTTAGAGGTCTGCTTATTGAAGCAAGAGATATCAAAGTCGGATAGTGTCTTTTATAGAGATAAGTAAGAAAAACTATTTTCACAATCTAGATATACTATGTGATAAATTAGGCTCTAAAGAGCGTTTGGCAGTTGTATTAAAAGACAATGCTTACGGTCATGGTTTGGTGCTTATGGCAAAATTGAGTTCTGAATATGGTATCACAAAAGCCATCGTACGAACAAGTGATGAAGCCAAACAGATTGAATCCTATTTTAAATCTATAATTGTACTTGTACCAAACTCAAATGAAGAAAACAACCCAAAACATCACTTCGTTATCAATGATATATCACAAATTAAAAATCTCCCCAAAGGTGCAAAAGTTCATTTAAAGATAGATACAGGAATGCACCGAAGTGGAATTTTAAGTAAATCGCTAGAAGAAGCTTATAAACTTATAAAAGAAAACGATTTAGTTTTGGAAGCTGTTATGACGCATTTTCGCTCAGCAGATGAACTCTCAAGTGAGCTTTTTTGGCAACAAAAAAACTGGAAAGATGTAAAAGAGAATGTTTTAAAACTCACTCTTAAATACAATTTTAAACAGCCACTTTTTCATAGTGCAAACTCAGCAACACTTTTAAGAGTTTCAAATTATCAAGATGATTTTGTACGATGTGGAATTGCTACTTTTGGATATCATCAAATGCCTTCATGTTATGAAATGCCAAAATTAAAACCTATCTTATCACTATGGGCAGAAAAAATTACAACAAGAGATTTAAAAGCTGGTCAGAGAGTTGGATACGGCGGTGCATTCACGGCTCAAAAAGATATGAAAGTTTCAACTTATGATATTGGTTATGGAGATGGTTTTTTTAGGTATAAAAATGAAAATATGTTTTTAGGAAAAGTCTCAATGGATTCATGTGTAATTGAAGGTGATGCCCAAAAGGTTTGTATCCTTGATGACGCGTCAGAGATTGCAAATCATTTTAATACAATCTCTTATGATGTTCTGGTTAAATTATCCCCTATGATTGATAGAGTTATAGTTCGTTAGGAATTTTGGCTCCTAGATTTGTCTCACCTCTATAAGCTACTATACCATCAGTAAGATGTACTACATTTTGAAGTCCCATGTTATGGAGTGCGTGCATAACCTGCCCTGTTCTATTTCCAGTACGACAATAAAGAACAATTGGCTCATCTTTCATCGCTTCAAACTTTCCAACATGTTTTTGGATCATAGAAGTTGGTAACAACAGATCTGTCCCCTCTATACTACTACTGGTAAATTCAAAAACCTCTCTAATATCAATCAAAGTAAATGATATCTCTTTTGCCTCCCTAGCCTTAAGCAATGTTTCCAATGCAGCTGAGCTCATCTGCTGTTTTTTCAACATCTCACTTAACTCTTCTTTTGAAAATTTCATATATTCCCCTATATTTTAAAATGGGTATCTTATCACACATGCAGTACAATTGCAACATGTATTATTATAAATATGAAGAGTTTGTTGATGATGTAGAAATTCTCTACACTAGTGCTAAAGTCTTTGAACCTGATATCATTTTAGCGGTAGCTCGTGGTGGAGTCACTTTAGGACATTTTTTAGCTGAAAGATTTAAGATTAGAGCTTTATATACACTTAATTCTATCCATTATGATGATACAAAAAAACTAGATACCGTTGAAGTTTTTAACATACCAAATTTACCAGCTAACAAGAAAGTACTAATTGTTGATGATATCGTTGATAGCGGTGAAAGCCTAGAAGAAATCATAAAAATACTAAAACAAAAATTTCCAAAAACTACATTTAAAACAGGTGTATTATTTTATAAAAAAGATGCTATATTTACACCCGATTTTAAAGTTAAAGAAGCTCACGATTGGATTGAGTTTTTTTGGACAATATCTTAATAAATGAGTATATTTAATTAAATTTAAAGATTATTTAATATACTTAAAATATATTTAGATATACTATCGGTAATATACATAAATTATAAGGTAAAATAGTGAAAATAAATATTTTTCAAGTAGATGCATTTGCAGATAATGTCTTTAGTGGCATCACTTCTGCAGTTTGTCCATTAGATACATGGCTAGATGACTCACTTATGCAAAAAATTGCAGCTGAAACAAATCTCAGTAAAACTGCATTTATTGTAAAATTGGAATCCTCTCTATATGAAGTAAGATGGTTTACACCAGAAATTGAAGTAACCCTAAGTGACCATACAGCACTCGCAAGTGCCTATGTTATATTTAATCATTTAGAAACCAATTTAGAGCAAATTACTTTGAGATCTATAGCTAGTGATATTATCATATCGCAAGAAGATAATCTTTTATCGCTTAGTTTTGCATCAAATATGCCAACCCTTTACAATGAGAGTAACCCAATTTTTAGTCTTGCAACAGGCATAGAGCCCTTAAAAGTATTAGAAGCAACAGATTATATTTTAGTTTATGAAAATGAAGAAATTGTAAAAAATTTAAAGCCAAATACTGAAGTTTTAAAAAGTTTAGGATTAAGAGGTGTTTGTATTACAGCACGTGGTGAAAATAGTGATTTTGTCTTTAGATATCTTGCACCAAAGCTTGGAATCAATGATGACTTAGTTACTGGTTCAGTCTGTTCCCAATTAGCACCATACTGGGCTCAAGTACTAGAAAAAAAGAGCTTAAATGCGATTCAATATTCAGAGAGAAAAGGTAAACTAATCTGTGAAGTAGAAGATGACAAGGTTATCATAAGAGGTGAAGCAACTCTTTTTATGAAAGGTGAAATCATCATAGAAGAGCGAAAGTTCCCAAGGCAAGAGACAGAAGCTGACCAAAAACTCGCAGTTGCGATTTAATAAAAACCTCTGAAAACTCAGAGGTTTTAACTCTTATTTACCTTCAATACGGCATCTTTATCCTCATCCATAAGCACTTTATAAATCTTTAAAAATGATATAAAAAATGTAGTGATAGCAGGACCTATAATCATACCCCAAAACCCAAATGTTGTTAATCCAGCTAGGATTGCAAAAAATATCAATAATGCATTAATTTTTGTGGGTGTCTTAATCATTACATCATTTACATAGTCAATGATTATTGGTTTTATAATAGTATCAGCGATAAAAGAGATAACTACAATAGAATAAACTCCTATCACAATAGCCGCAACTGTGTTTCCTTGTGAGTATTCATAAAGTGCTAAAGGCAACCACATCAAAGCCCCACCGACAATAGGAATCAAAGACGCAAATCCATATAAGATGCCATATAAGAGTCCATCATGACCATACATCATAGCAATGATAGCAAACAGTGCGCCCTCCAAAATAGCAGTGATAAGTATCGAATAAAATACAATACTCATTACATTGGTACTCTCATCAAAAAGTGCTGAATTTTTATCAAATGGTAAAATATCACGAATAAAATTTCCAAGCTCTTTACCGTAAAAATTTACAAAAAAGTAAAAGATCAAAATCATAAACATATCTTTTACAAACCCTGCACTATTTTTCAATATATTTGTAGAAAACTCTAAAATCTTTTTAGTAATATCTTGCGAATTGATTGACTCTAAAAATCCTTCAATCTGAGGTTTTGCAAAATCAAAGTATTCAGGAATTGCAAAAGAGTTTTTTATATCAACCATTTTATCTACCGTAGTTTTATCAAAATTGTTGACCGCACTTCCTAAAGCATTAAGGGCATAAGCGATAGGTGCAAAAAATAAAATAGCTAAAATAAATGTCAAGATTGTCGCTTTTGCTGCCCTATTTTGGCAGCATTTACTCAAAATAACATGAAGGTTACTTGTAGCAAGTGACAATAAGATAGCTATAAAAATAGGCGTTATAAAAGGTTGATAAAGATATCCAACCCAATATAAGACAAAGACAAATAGTCCAATAAAGAAATATCTTTGGCTCATGATTGTCCAAAAAGTGATGGTTTACTCAAAGGAGTCAAACGAAAATGGTCATAAGTTTTAGGTGTAGCCACCCTGCCCCGTGCTGTCTTTTCAATGTAACCATTAGCAATCAAATAAGGCTCAATTACATCTTCAACCGTTCCCTCATCCTCACTAAGTGTTGCTGCAATCGTAGAAAGACCCATCGGTTTTCCTTTTGCTTCAATTAAAATTTCTAAAAATCGTTTATCTAACTCATCAAATCCATGATTGTCCACACCTAATTCATCAAGTGCATACTTTGTACGATGTAGAACAATTTCAGACTCATCCTCTACCTCAGCATAATCTCGAATACGCTTTAAAAGTCTAAGTGCAATTCTAGGTGTTCCACGGCTTCGTTTAGAAGTTTCTAAACATGCCTCATCATTTGACCTGCAATTTAGCTTTACAGATGCGATAGAGATAATTTGGGCTAACTCATCATGAGAGTAAAAATTGAGGCGAAAATGCATCCCAAACCTATCTCTCAAAGGGGCACTGATCATACCAGCTCTTGTAGTGGCTCCGATGAGTGTAAATTTTGGCAAATCAAGCTTTATCGTTTGAGCAGCGGGGCCACTTCCGATAATGATATCCAGTCGAAAATCCTCCATAGCAGGATATAAAATCTCTTCAATTGCAGGTGAAAGTCTATGTATTTCATCGATAAAAAGGATATCACCTTCATCTAAATTGGTAAGTATTGCAGCCAAATCTCCACTCTTTTCTATCATAGGAGCGGCTGTAGTTTTGATGTTTGCATTCATCTCGGTAGATATAAGATTTGCCAAAGTTGTCTTGCCAAGCCCAGGGGGTCCAAAAAACAGAACATGGTCTAAACTTTCATCTCTTTTTTTTGCAGCTTGTATAAAAACTTGAAGGTTTTTCTTTATCTGCTCTTGTCCGATATACTCATCCCATGAGGTAGGTCGAAGGGTATTCTCTTCTTCATTGTCAAATGATATTTGTTCAACTTCTACAATTCTCTCCATTTAATGGTCTCCTTTTATAGGAGCAAAGCCCCTATAAAATTCCTTGCACTGAAGCTTCGATTTGCATCGAGAAAAAATTTTAATAAAATTTTTCATTAATATGTGTATTCATCACTAGGAAATTTTCTGTTTTTAACTTCATCTACAAAAGTATCTAAAGCATCTCGTATGAGTTTTCCACCGTTCATATACTGCTTGACAAACTTAGGTTTAAACTCTTCAAAAAAGCCAAACATGTCACTCCAAACAAGTACCTGTCCATCCGTAGAAACTCCTGCACCAATTCCGATAGTAGGAATAGAAACAGCCTCCGTGATAGCCTTTGCAGCTTCAGCTTTAACACCCTCAACCACGATAGCAAACGCACCAGCTTTTTCAATAGCTATTGCATCTTCAACCAATCTATCAATATCTTCTTGATCTTTACCTCGTACTTTATAGCCACCTTCACTTCTCACATATTGCGGCATCAACCCGATATGTCCCATGACCGCAACTGAGGCTTCTGTCAAAGTTTTAATAATTTCTGCTCGCTCTTTTCCACCCTCGATTTTTACAGCATGTGCATCAGTTTCACGATAAACTCTCGTAGCATTTTTAAGTGCTAATGACTTTGTCATGTACGCACCAAAGGGCATATCAAGTACAATTAATGGCAACTTTGCACCCATACAGACTGCTTTTGTATGATAAATCATCAACTCCATGTTTGCCGAAAGTGTATCTTGTTTTCCAGAAAAGCTCATGTTGAGTGAATCCCCAACTAAAATCATCTCAACACTTCCATCAAATAAATTTGCAAAAAGTGCATCGTATGCCGTTACCATAGTTATAGGCTCTTTGCCTTTCATTTTACGAATCGTACTTACTGTTACTTTTTTCACAATTTTTTCTGTTTGAATACTCATATATTTCCCCACTTCTAATCTGTATCAATTTTACCTAAAATTTGCTATAATCCCAAATTCTATTTCATATTGTAATATAACGGAGCACTTATTGAAAAAACTTGTCGCATACATTACCACTGGCTACCCAGACCTAGATTTCACGGAAGATGCAGCACTCGCACTTAAAGAAGCTGGTGTTGATACCCTCGAACTTGGTATCCCTTTCTCAGACCCTGTTGCTGATGGTCCTGTAATTGAAGCTGCAAATCTTAAATCACTTCAAAGTGGTTTTAAAATTGACCACCTTTTAGAAGTATCTTCCAAAATTGCATCTGAGATTGACACACTCTGGATGGGCTACTTTAACCCTTTTTATCAAAGAGGTATTGATACTTTTATCAAAGAAGCTAAAAGAAGTGGTGTAAACGGTTTTATTATCCCTGACCTTCCATATGAAGAGAGCATTATCTATAAAGATAAATTTTTAGAAAACAACCTTGCTTTGATAGACTTTGTAGCCCCTACTGATTCACACTCACGAATTGAAACAATCTTAAAAAATTCTCAAAAATTTATCTATCTTGTTGCCTATGCTGGCATCACAGGAAGTGGAAAAACTGAAGATCTGAGCCGTGTTATCTCAGATATCAGAAGTGTATCTGATACCGATATCTACATCGGATTTGGGGTTAATGAAAAAACTGCAAAAAGTAAGGTCAAAGGAGTTGACGGCGTAATTGTAGGAAGTGCTTTTGTCTCTATCATGTTAGATCACAATCTCTCATTTGATGAAAAGATCAAAAAAATGCAAGAGTTAGCAAAAATCATTAAAAATGAGATTAACTCTTAAAAAATAGTAATATTTGCCGATATAATAACATACTGTATAGGGAAAAATATGAGGCTTAAAAATTATGTTATATAATCTTCTAACAAGTAATTACAAATTTAGAAGTAATGAAGAGCTACAAAAGCATAGATTTATCCTGTTAAACTCTATCCTTATCTCTGGAGTATTTATCGCTTTTTTTGCTGGTGTTTACCGTCTCATTGTAGGACCAACAATGCTTGGCATCGTAGATACCACACTCTCTTTTGCTTTTGCATTTTTAATCTTTTTTTTAAGAAGAGAAAAAAATCATTATAAAATCATATCTACTATAACATTAGTAATCACTTTTTTTGGCTTTACAGTCGTTGTACTATTGCTTGATTCGAACCAAAGTAAAATGGTATGGTATGCTCTTTTAATTATCACCTCCTTTTTAATCAAAGGTAGTAAATTTGGGATATATGCCTCTGCAACTATTATTTTTACACTTTTCGCACTATATTTTATTCCATCAATAGAACTTCATCTCGAAAATAGAGAGTTAACTATGTCAACAATTGCATATATTTGTATCGCAACTTTTAGTGCTTATGCTGCAAAAGCTCATGAAAAAAGTATTCTAAGTCTCAAAAAATCAAATCAAAAAATCAAAAAACAACAACAAGAACTTTATAACCAACTAAGGTCTAACCCCTTTACAAAACTACCTAATCTATACGCACTAGAAGAGTATCTTGAAACTGAAAAAAACGATATTTCATTGGTCGTTTTAGATATCGACGCATTTGATACGATTACAAGTGAATTTGGAAAACCATTTTCCGATCAGATCATTGGGCAGGTTCATCAAATACTAAATAGCTTTACTGCTGACCATGCACAGTTATTTCATCTTTTTTCAGATCGTTTTGCTTTTATTATCAAAGACTATGATAACAACCAAGATATTAAGCTTTCAAAATCAACCAAATCCCTTTTTGAAAACCTTCACCTAACGCATAAAGATATTGACATATCTATCACATTTTCGATAGGTATTGCAAGGGAAAATAGTGAAAAAATTATCTTGCAGGCAAATTCAGCACTTAACGATGTCAAGCTAGAAGGGAAAAATGGATATAAACTTTTTGACAATGGTATAGAGTATGAAAAACAGCAAAAAAACAATATCTACTGGGCTAAACGCATCAAAGAGATTATCATGGAAGATAATTTAATCGTCTATTATCAACCTATTGTCAACAATAAAACGATGCAGACAGAAAAATATGAATGTCTTGCACGAGCCATAGACAATGATAAAATCATACCACCTTACTTCTTTTTGGAAGTTGCACAAACAAGAGGTTATCTAAAAAATATCACAAAGATTGTTATTGATAAAAGTTTCCGTGCATTTCAAAACTCTCATTTTGATTTTTCAATCAATATCACACAAGATGACCTCAAAGATGCAGATATTATCAATTTTTTACGCTACAAAGTAGAGCAATACAATATTGAACCAAGTAGAGTCTATTTAGAAATTTTAGAAAGTGTGACTTCACTACACTCAAAAGAGACCGAAGAGATTTTCAATGAGTTTAAAAAGATAGGTTTTAAAATAGCCATAGATGACTTTGGAACAGAGACTTCAAACTTCAGCCGTGTTTTATCGATAGATGCAGATATTATCAAAATAGACGGTGCATTTGTCAAAAATCTAGACAGTGATGAAAATAGTATAAAAATTGTTGAAACCATCGTCTCATTTGCCAAAAAAATTGGTGCAAAAACCATTGCAGAATTTGTCCATAGTGAAGAAATTTTTCATATCGTTAAAGATATAGGGGTAGATTATTCACAAGGTTACTATTTTTCTCCACCACTTCCACAGATAGATGAAGTATCACAAACAGTTACACATGTGAACACTTCAAAATAGTTATAAAACTATTTAAATCCAAACTATACTTATCTCTAAAATAGCCGATTTATTAGAAACTAAATAAAACTAAGGATCGTAAATGATTGGACAAAAACATAGACTCGTAACTCGAAGTGACATGGACGGATTGGTATGTGCCGTACTACTTAAACACCTTAACATGATTGATGATATCAAATTTGTACATCCAAAAGACATGCAAGATGGAATCATTGAAATCACTGAAAATGACATCACAACAAACCTCCCCTATGTCAATGGTGTAGGAATTGCATTTGATCATCATCTAAGTGAAACTGTGAGAAATAAAGAGATAAAATCAAACCATATCATATTGCCAGATGCTCCTTCTGCTGCTGAGGTTGTTTATCAATACTACGGAGGAGAAGCAAAGTTTCCTGCAAATTTTATCCCGATGATGGAAGCAGCAAATAAAGCAGATGCAGCCATGTTTAGTAAAACTGATATCATAGATCCTCAAGGTTGGGACTTGTTAAGCTTTTTGATGGATTCTAGAACTGGTCTTGGAAGATTTAGAGATTTTAGAATTTCTAATTACAACCTTATGATGGATTTAATTGATGCATGTAAAGACCATACGATAGAAGAAATCATGCAACTTCCAGATGTAGTAGAGAGAGTAAATCTCTATAATAGATACAAAGAAGAGTTTGTTACACAACTGAAAAACTGTTCAATAATATATGATAATGTTGTTGTATTGGATTTAAGAGATGAAGAAATTATCTACCCTGGAAACCGCTTCATGATTTATGCTCTATTTCCTGAAACTAATGTATCTATCCACCATATCTGGGGATTTCAAAAACAAAACACAGTTTTCGCAGTCGGAAAATCGATAGTAAATAGAAGCTCAGAAGCAAATATCGGAGATATCATGCTTGGATATAATGGAGGAGGACACATGGCCGCTGGAACTTGTCAAGTACCCCACGACAAGGCAGATATCGTTCTTGAAGATATAATCGAAACGCTAAAAGAAAAAGAACACTGCGAAGCTTAACCTTGACAAATGGCTCAAAAAGTGCTATATTCGTATCTATTGGGACAGACTTGGCTTTCGACAGGAGTAGGTTGGTTTTGATTGCATGTAGTCTATGCAAAGACTTTAAACTATCTCGTTAATTTTAAACGCAAACAATACAAACTATAGACCTGCGCACGCATTAGCGGCGTAAGAGCTTAAAGCCGGTCAGTTATGTCAGTCGCTCTTGGTTACTTAGGGTTGGCATAGCTTCATATAAAACAAAAGTAACTTTAACGGTGTGTGCGCCCCAGCATATCGTCGAGAATTAGGGCTTAGGTAAGGTTAGCTGGTGGGCGATGGGTTTTAACTTTACTGAAATTTTCACATCGCCGCTAAGCATGTAGAAGTCATTATGAAACTTATTTTTGGACAGGGGTTCGATCCCCCTCTGTTCCACCAAAACCTTTCAAAACCCCTATATTTAGGGCTTTCAGATTTTAGTATTCACATTGTGCCACATGGGTGTGCCACAAAGGGTAAATCTGATGTATCTTTATCGCAGAAATGCAACCTACTATTTTCGTATGAGAATTCCTCAAAAT
>JAOZKZ010000006.1:26371-28290 GCA_029935075.1 Campylobacterales bacterium | reverse complement strand
TCAGTTTCAAAAGGGATAAATTCATTTCCCATCGGACCATAGATATTTGCTCCTATCACATACCAAGCTTTTTTTGCTGTGATAGGTTTTATGGTGTAATAATCACTAACCAAAATCTCCGTAAAAGCCTGTTTTTTATGATGATATCGTTCAGGGTCAAAGTAGTACTTCATCATATCTTTTACGCCGTCAAAGTAGTATGTTTTTCCATCTTCTTCTTTTATCGTGGCTACCCACTTTGGATATTTTGCTGTGAACATTCCACAGACGGGGCATTTAGAGCCTTTTGGTACAAAGATAGAATCTTTTTGCTCAGAAGTATTTTTATTGGTTAGAAATAGTACAACAGATTTTAGTTTTTTATCATTTATATTTGAGCAGTAGTTTTTGTCTTTGATTTGATATTCGAGTTCTTCTGGATTATCGTAAAGAATCGTGGATATAGCTTTTTTATCACACATGATGTTGTAGATTTTTTTGCCTTTTTTGATGTTGTTTGCATGAGTAAAGCTAAAAATGAGAGATAGTGTAATTAGGATTTTTAAAAACATAATTTTTTGTTCCTTGTTGATGCAGTATACAAAAAAGATACTATTATTTCATAAGGAGGTAATGTATTTGCAGAACATTATCAGGCAAGTATCTTTTCGTATATTTAGTAGTATATAGCTGCTTTGTTAATTTTTTGTTAAATTTGACGATATGTATATAGAGGAGTTCTACATGGATTTTAAACTAGTACATGAGTACACAAAAGATTTAAATATACTTTATGTTGAAGATAATGAGTCTTTAAGAACAAGTACCACCAATGTATTTAACAATTTTTTTAAAAATGTTAATGTTGCGATAGATGGGGATGATGGCTTGGAGATGTATCTTTCTTATCGTAAAGAGCAGGGGCAGTATTATGATTTGGTACTTACTGACATTAATATGCCTGTCATGGATGGTATTGAAATGAGTAAAGAGATTTTAGTGCATAACTCTGCACAATCTATTATATTTATCACCGCTCATAATGAAGCATCTTATCTTCTTGAAGCGATTAAGATGGGTGCGTCTGGATTTCTCATCAAGCCTTTAAAGATTGATGAGTTTGCCAATATGCTTTATAAAGTCTGTCAAGCGATATGTGATAGAAAAATGGTACAGCAGCACTATGACCAGATTGAAGAGATGGCTATGCAGATGCAAGGACAAAATGATGAGCTTCAAAAGAAAAATGATGAGCTTCAAAAATCACTTAGGGTTTTAGATACGATGGTTTATAAAGAACAGCGAACTGTTGTAGAAAAAACAGTAGAACCAGTAACTTGTTTAATAGGGAATGATACGGAGAGGATTCAAGA
Organism: Campylobacterales bacterium; assembly: GCA_029935075.1. Classification (GTDB taxonomy): domain Bacteria; phylum Campylobacterota; class Campylobacteria; order Campylobacterales; family QNZT01; genus SZUA-1433. Next base: position 26,938 of record JAOZKZ010000006.1, on the reverse strand, counting down.
GCAGATTTCATATCTTGTAAAAGATGATTTACCTGAACTTCAAGAGATATCATTTGAAGTTGACACTTTGCTTATAGAGATTATATCTAACGGTGCGGATAGTGAAATCGCAGCAGAAAATTTACCTAAGATTGCAGAACAGTTTTCTAGATTTTCAACTATTTTACAATATTACTCTTTCTACCATGAATTAAGTAGAGCAATGAATGAATTTTCAGAGTTTATTAAAACTGCACCTTTACCAGAGGAAGAAGAGAAAAGAGTAAATATCTTTCTGTTTTTTGAGAGTTTTATATATGTTCTTGGAAAATGGCAAAATGATATACAGACATGTGGCGTTGATAAATTAAACTATCTAGATGCTTCGTTGATTAGCGATATGAGCATGATTGCAAGTTTATGGAATGTAGTAGAAGAGGTTGAAGAGTTAGAATTAGAGTTATTTTAGGATGTCAATAAAATAAGTTTGATAAAGAGCTAAATTCTATTTTTGAAAGCTCTCAAATATTATCAGTCACACAACAAAGAGCAATAAATTTCATCAAAAAAGAGATGGATAAAATTTAT
>JAOZKZ010000006.1:0-26271 GCA_029935075.1 Campylobacterales bacterium | reverse complement strand
ATATTACATCCGAGGATGATAAGGTATTAACAGTTTTAAATGCAGAAATTGATGCCTTATATGAAGCAAAAACACCATCATTAAAAGCGTTTGAGATATTAAAAGAAAGAGAATCACTTTCAAATTTCTAATGTGCATAAAGATATTTATGTTAGCATCTAACTATGAATATCAATAACATAGGTTTTAAAATAGTAGACAAAGATGAAGATATAGTCATAGAAATATTACAGGAAGCAGGTAGAAAAAATGCTCCTGTTGAGGTAGGGCTTTATGGTGAAAGTCAAAGAGTCAGAGCGTTTTGCACAAAGTTAAATAGTCCTTTAAATATCCATTTTAATCACATCGCTTACTCACTTATGGATATAGACAAACACAAAGATATATTTTTCCAAGAGATTAAAATTGCCAAAAATATCGGTGCAGATTATGGCATACACCATATGGCAAAATACCCTATGACAGGACAATATGGATACCAAGATAGACTTATAAAAGAAGTTATCAACCGCATGCAGAGCGTTGAAAATTTATCACTAGAAGCTGATTTTGAAGTCTATATAGAAAATACATTTGAGTCTATCTCTTTTTATCGAAAAGTTTTTTATGGATTAAAAGAGCGACAAACTAAAAAACTTAATTTTTGTTTTGATATCGGACATGCAAAGGTTTGGAGTGGAGATAATTTTAGGAGTTGGATAGAATTTCTAACAGAGTTAAAATCACTTGGATTTAAACTCCATTTGCATCTACATGCCAACCGTGGACTAATTGATGAACATCTTTCGCTCATAGAAGCAAATAAGATGGGATATGAAGGAAAAGATGGTGTTTTTTCGGACTTGAATTACGAGCAGATGTTTTTAGAGATATTTGACAAGTTTCCAGATGAGCGGAAGATTTTTGAAGTTAAGCCGAATTTGGCGGTTGAGAATAGAAATCATATATTAGCTATCTTGAAAAATAATAACTATTGATGTATAATCCAACCACTTACATATCATGAAGGAAAATTATGGGATTAGTTGATTTATTATTACAAAGTGGTGGTGGCGATCTTTTAGGTCAAATTGCTAAAAAAGCAAATACTGATAAAAGTGGTGCTGAAGATCTTTTGAAAAATCTTGGATCTGCGATGTTTGGACAGGTAAAAGGTAGAGTTCAGAGTGGAAAACATGATTCTTCTGGATTAGAAAGTTTAATAAATGATAGCAAATATGCAGACATGTTAGATACTCCTTCAAGACATTACAATGATAGAAAAATGCAAGATAATGGAAATGATCTTTTAGGATATATCACAGGCAGTCGTGAGGGTAGTCGGGAAGTTGCATCACAAGTTTCTAAAAAAACAGGCTTTGATTTATCTATTATCAAAGGACTACTCCCTATGCTTGCACCACTTATCATCGGTAGTCTTGGTAAGGGTATGCTTGGTGGAGGAGGTTCATCTTTGGCTCCTTCGAACAATTCAGGCGGTGGACTTATGGGTATGCTCGATTTTGACAATGACGGTAGTGTTATCGATGATGTGGCTGGACTTGCCATGAAGTATATATTTTAGATTGTAGGGTGGGTGTAACCCACCTTTTATCTGGTGGATTTTATCCACCCTACATTTTTCCAAATCCCCCAATTTTATTAAGGAATAGCGATTGCACTATTTGATAGATTTTTTAGAACTCAACGATATCAAAAAAACAGAGATTTTTGAACAGTTAAAATGTAGTGAAGAAGAAGCTGAAATCCTTAGGTTTTTTACAAAGTCACATGTTAAAGGAACAGAAGAGAACTCTGTTTATCTAGCACTTACTGAACTTTACTCTGAGAAAAATTATGAGTATATTGAAAAATTACCGCTTGTAAAAAACTTGTTAGATTTAGGTTGGATAGCTCAGAGTAGTTTTTTACAGATAAAAGTAGGAGAGGTTTCAAATCTTGACCTTATTCATGCTTCAGTAGCACTCAGCAGCTCTTTTGAAAAACTACTTGAAGTTGGTACTTTGGAGATGGCTTTGCCCGATGCAACAGCTTATAGTGACCATTTGGAATATCTAAAAGACCAGTTTTTACGAATAGATATTTATCAAAAAATTTCACTTGCTCGTCACAACCAATCAACTAACTCTTTTAATGTAACAAGACTGCAAAACCGTTTAACACTTCTTGAAAACCGCATTTGTGAACGACTAAAAGCAACTGACGGTGAAGTATCCGCGCAGACACTATTTGGCGAACATGAGTTAAATGATAAAGAGCAAGTTATATTTTTGGCACTTTTGAAAGAGGAGTACTCTGGAGAGTTAGAGAGTTTGAGAGAGATGAATACTTTGATAAATCTTATCAGTGAAAATGATTATGAAAAGATTAAAAATAGATCACTTTTAGAAGATGGTTCAACGCTTATAGAGAAAGAGATCATTGACTATGATGAGATGTTGACTGCTTTTGGTGGTGTTACGAGAAGTTTTTATATCACAGAAGAGTTTTTACAAAACATCATGCATCCAAACAAAACTAAAAAGACAAAGAGAATCAAGATAGATACTTTAGTCAAAGAGCAAGATATTTTTGAGCTTATAATGCCAAAAACGGATATGGATGATGTAATCCTAAATCCAAAAACAAAAGAGATACTTGACACACTTTTAAAGCAGATGGACAAAGAGGTTATCAAGCGTTTAAAAGAGTGGGGGATAAGAGATAAAAAGTCAGGACTAGCGGCAAGAATAATCTTCTACGGTCCTCCAGGAACGGGTAAAACCATGACTTCACTTAGTTTAGCAAAATCACTAAAGCGAAAAGTTTTAAATTTTGATTGTTCTAAGATTTTATCCATGTATGTAGGTGAGAGTGAAAAAAATGTTCGTCGTATTTTTGACACCTATAAAGAGATTTCTAAAAAAACTCGCACAGAGCCCATTCTACTTTTAAACGAAGCAGATCAATTTTTAAGCTCACGAACCACAGGGCCAGGTGGAGGAGCAGATAAGATGCACAATCAAATGCAAAATATCTTTTTAGAGCAAATTGAAAAATTTGAAGGCATCTTGATAGCAACGACAAACCTTTTAGAGACGATAGACCCTGCATTTTCTCGACGATTTAATTATAAGATAGAGTTTGCAAAACCAAACTACAAACAGAGAGTTCTTTTATGGGGAAAAATGTTACCAAAAGTTGCACCTTATGAAAAAGATTTTGATATAAATGTACTTGCAAAACATGATTTGAGTGGTGGACAGATAGAAGTTGTTATCAAAAATACAGCACTTAGTGTTGCTGTTAAGGAGCATCCAGTTTTTCGCTTGGAAGATTTTAAAACCTCCATAAATAGGGAACTTACTGGTGCTTTTGGTGAAAGCAAAATAATGGGATTTTCTGTCTAATAAAATAATTTAAGTTTTAAAGTATAACTTAATCACAATTTTCAATTGTATTTTGAAAATAAAAGTGTGTCATTTGGTTACAAAATTGTGAAATAATTGTTGAATCGCTCTATCTTTTAATTGAACTCATTGTAAAATTAGTATTCTAAAATATTATAATACATAATATTTATCTACTTTAAGGATTTAAACATGAGCCATATGGATTTTGCACATCCCTATTTCGGGGCATTTGTCTTTTTTGTTCTAACTTTTGGAGCATTTATCGGTACTACTATTTTAGCGAGATTTATTAGCCGTAGAATGGCACGCCAAGATGGTGAGAAGCTAAAACTTACTATCTATGAGTGTGGACCAGAAGTTACAAAGCAGCCAAATAAGATATCTTCACACTTTTATCTATTTGCACTTCTCTTTATTCTTTTCGATGTTGAGATTATTTTTATGTTTCCTTGGGCTATTAACTTTAAAGTACTTGGTTGGTTTGGCTTTGCCGAGATGATTATCTTCATCACTCTTCTTACAATCGGTTTTGTATATGCATGGAAAAAAGGAGCACTAGAATGGCACAGCATAAGGTAAATTATCTCTCTGAAGGGGGACTTCCAGTAGCATTGACTACGGTTGATAAACTTGTACAATGGGGACGAAGTAATTCACTTTGGCCACTTACTTATGGTTTGGCATGTTGTGCGATTGAGATGATGGCAGCTGGTGCTAGTCGTTATGATTTTGATAGATTTGGTACAATTTTTAGAGCGAGTCCTAGACAAGCAGATGTTATGGTTGTAGCTGGAACATTGACAAAAAAACATGCTCAATTCCTAAAAAGACTATATGACCAGATGGCAGAACCAAAATGGGTCATCAGCATGGGAAGTTGTGCAAACACAGGTGGTATGTTTAACACTTATGCAACGGTTCAAGGTGTTGATAGAATTATTCCAGTTGATATCTATCTTCCAGGTTGTGCACCTCGTCCTGAGACACTCCAATATGCACTTATGATGCTTCAAAAGAAGATAAGAACTCAAAGTGCTTCAAGTGCTAGAAAACCAAAAAGGTTGGTCTAATGAGAGCCTATTCAGACAAACAAAATGTACAGGCAAAAGCCTATTATAGTGATAGATTTTTTAAAGCACCACAGCTTCCGAAAGAGAAAGTCTCAAGTGATAAAATATTTGCGGCAGATTTAAAGAGTTTAAAAGAGAAATTTAAAATTGGTGAATCATACATCCAAAAAGATCAAATGGTTCTTTTTATTGAGCCTAGTGATGTAAAAAAAGTTATGAAACATTTAAGAGATGAGTTAGAGTATGATTTTCTTAGTGAACTATCAGCTATTGATTGGTTGGCTAAATCAAATCAATTTGAGATTTTTTATCAGATGCTTTCTATGTCCAAAAGAAAACGGTTGAGAGTAAAGTTTTTTATAGACAAAAAAGAGGCAGTTGAGAGTATAAATGAAATTTTTCATAGTGCAAATTGGGCTGAGAGAGAGATGTATGATATGTATGGTGTTATCGTAAATAACCATCCATACATGAAAAGACTTATCATGCCAGATGATTGGACAGGTCATCCACTTCTTAAAACTTATCCACTTATCGGTGATGAAGCAGCACAATGGTACGAGATAGATACTATTTTTGGAAAAGAGCATAGAGAAATTGTGGGACCTGAGATAAGAGATACTAAGAGAGTAGATCAAAAAGATACTGTAAACTTTGCTAGAGTTGGTGCCGAAGTGCCATTGGGTGCAAAACCATCAACTGGAAAGACTGATTACTCAGAGTTCCAAGAAGAGGGTGGTGTTCCATTTATCACTCGATTTACAAAAGATAGACAAAAAACATTAAAGAATAGGAAGTAATAATGCAGACTCCTAATAGACTGAAACCATTTTATGAAAACTTAGTTTTTGAGCGAGAAGACAATCACATGATTGTGAACTTCGGACCGCAACATCCATCAGCACATGGACAACTTCGTCTTATACTTGAGCTTGATGGTGAGATGGTTGTAAAAGCTACTCCAGATGTAGGATACCTGCATCGTGGTATGGAAAAGATGGCTGAAAATATGATATATAATGAGTATCTTCCTACAACTGATCGTATGGATTATATCGCTGCTGCTTCAAACAATTATGGATTTGCACTAGCAGTTGAGAAACTTTTAGGAATTGATGGTCAAATACCAAGACGAGCGATGGTTATTCGTATGATGTTACTTGAACTTAACCGTATCATATCTCATCTATTTTGGCTTGCAACTCATGCACTTGATGTTGGAGCTATGAGTATTTTCCTTTTTTGTTTTCGAGAAAGAGAATTTGCTATGGATTTGATGGAAGATTATTGTGGTGCAAGACTTACTCATTCAGCTATAAGAATCGGTGGAGTTCCTTTGGATTTACCAGATGGTTGGATTGAAGAGTTGAGAGCTTTTATCACAAAGTTTCCAAATGATATCAAAGATTATGAAGCACTACTTGACCAAAATCGTATTTGGAAAATGAGACTTGAACAAGTTGGTATGCTAACAGCAGATGAAGCTAAAAACTGGGGTTGTTCAGGGGCGACTTTAAGAGGTAGCGGAGTTGCATGGGATATTCGAAAAGAAGAACCTTATGAGCTTTATAACGAGATAGAGTTTGAAGTTCCTGTTGCTGATACATGTGATAGTTACGGAAGATATAAACTTTATATGCAAGAGATGAGACAGTGTGTGAAGATACTACATCAGTTGATTCCAATGTACAAAGAGACAGATTATGGTCTTATGGCACAAGTTCCTGAGTTTATCTCAGCTCCAAAAGAGCAACTTATGACTGATAATTTCTCTTTGATGCAACATTTTGTTTTAGTTACTCAAGGTATGAGACCACCAGTCGGGGAAGTTTATGTGGCTACTGAATCACCAAAAGGGGAGTTAGGTTTTTATATCAATTCTCAAGGTGATCCATATCCCTATAAACTCAAAGTAAGAGCACCAAGTTTTTGGCATACAAGTCTGTTACAGCAGATTTTACCGGGGACTTATTTGGCGGATGTTGTAACCATTATTGGTAACTTGAACATTGTTTTTGGCGAAATAGATAGATAGGGGAAGTTATGGAGAGATATGATTTAAGAAAGCATAAAGATAATTTTTATGACAGAATGACTGAAATTATAGAAAAAGAGGCAAAATCTGGCGAAGTAATTATCTTTTTATTTGAGTTGGGTGATTTTACTTCTGTTCAAAAAAGCTCAGACATTATGAAAGAGTTAGGACACGATGTTTTAAACTCTATCAAGTTCAATGAAGTGGATTGGACTTTGGTAGTGAAAAGGAAAAGCAGTTGAGTAAAGTACTTTTCTCCACCTGGCAGGGTGAATTTATTGACAATAGAAATGTTGCAAAAGATGAATGGCAAGAGTCAGGATTCAAACTACCTGCCGCTTACGATGGAGAAAAAAGCTCAAAGATATTTATAGGTTGGACGGGTTTAGTTGTATTTGATGAAAATGTAGATGTTGTCAAAGCTGGGGCTGAGTATGCTGCACAATATCAGGTTTATTCTGAAGCATGTGGAAGATGTGCACCTGGGCGTTGGGGTGGGCGAATCCTCTATGATTTGTTTGATAAAATCGCTCGTGGAGAGGGAAGTGAAGCTGATGTTGCACACCTCAAAGAGATATCAGAAACTATGATGAAAACTAGTAAATGTGAAATAGGAAGAACTGTTCCCATTCCACTTTTAAATATTCTTGAATACTTTTCAGATGAGATTAATGATTTGATAATAAATCAGAAAAAATCTCCCGATTATGACAATGAAGATATTAGGTATATCGCAAAGATAACAGCTCCTTGTATGGATGCCTGTCCAGACCATGTTGACATTCCTGCATATATCGAGGGTGTTAGAGATTTACAATTTGCAGATAGTTTGAAAGCTACAAAACAGACTATGCCGTTAGCTCATACATGTGGTCGTGTTTGTCCGCATCCTTGTGAAGATGAGTGTAGGCGAGCGAACTTAGATGAACCTATCTCTATCATGGAATTAAAAAGAGTTGGTGCTGATTATGAGACTGACCATGATTTAGAATTTTTATATCCAACACAGCAGAAACCATTAAATGGTAAAAAAGTTGCGATTGTTGGAGCAGGGCCTGCTGGACTCTCAGGAGCTTATTACCTAGCACTTGAGGGTATTGCATGTGATGTTTTTGAAGAACTTCCAGTTTTAGGTGGTGAAGTTGCCGTTGGTGTTCCTGAATATCGGATGCCGTATGACAAATACTACAAAGATATTGAAGCTATCGGAGCATTAGAGGGTGTTGAGTTTATTTTAAATACTAAAGTTACAGCTGAGATGCTTTTGAAGTTTGAAAAAGAGTATGATGCGATTTTATTAGCAAGTGGAACAAGAATTAGTAAAAAAATAAGAGCAAAAAATGAGCGACTTGATATGAATGGCTACTGGTCTGCTATAGAGTTTTTAGATCAAGTAAATTTAAATGTAAAATGGAATTTAGCTGAAGAAGTTGACTTGACTGGTAAAACTATCGTCTGTGTTGGTGGTGGTTTTACATCTATGGATGTTGTTCGTTGTTCAATTCGTGCAAATGCTAAAAAAGTTATCATGCTCTATCGTAGAGATGAAAAAACAATTATCAGAAACACAAGTTATGAAGAGTATCACGAAGCTGTAGAAGAGGGTGTTGAGTTTGTTTTCCATTCTGCTATTGAAGAGATATTTGATGATGATAATGTACTTAAAAAAGTAAAAGTAAATATGTTTGAACTTGTACCTGACCCAGAGGGTGGAAGAGCTAAACTTATAAAAATTGAAGGTGATGACTATGAGATAGAGTGTGATTATCTTATGCCAGCAGTTTCACAAGATGCTGACCTTAAATATTTACCTGAAGAGTGGGCACTTGAATATACAAGCTGGAACACACTTTTGACTGATGGTAAAACATATCAGTCAAGTAGAAAAGGTATTTTTGCCGCTGGAGATTGTGAGTATGGTCCGATGACGATTGTAAATGCAGTTGGACAAGCAAAACGGGCAGCTTCGGTCATGAGTCGATATGTTCATACTGGTAAGTTAGAGTTACTTGATGAAGAAATCATGGAAGACCACTTAAGACGACTAAAAGTTTATGATAAAAAAGAGAAAGTTGGTGGTTGGGTTGCTGGACTACCACGTGAAGAGAGTGAAAAACTAGATGTTGATTATCGTAAATCTAGCCAAGATGAAGTAAACTTTGGTTTTACACAAGAACAAGCTGTTAACGAAGCAAGTAGATGTATGCGTTGTTATTATATAGCAATGGTGGCGGTGTAATATGAGTAAAACTGAACAGATGATAAGCTTAGAAATTGACGGTAAAAAAGTCAAAGCGTTTAAAAATGAGACTATTTTACAAGCAGCTCGAAGAAATGGTTTTTATATACCAACCATGTGTTATTTGCCAAAAGTAAAACCAATTGCATCTTGTAGGATGTGTGTTGTTGATATAGATGGCATGGATGACCCAGTGCTTAGTTGTCAAGAGAGAGTTGTTGAGGGTTTAAAAGTACAAACAAATTCTGAAAGCTTACATAAACAGAGACAAAACATCATGAAACTTTATGATGTAAACCACCCACTCCAATGTGGAACATGTCCAAAATGTGGCGAGTGTGATTTACAAAATAAAACATTAGAGTTTAATGTTTCTTCTCAAAACTTTAGTATTAGAGACCAAAAAAGAGAGATTCAAGATTGGGGTAATGTTACTTATGACCCTTATCTTTGCATCATGTGTGAGAGATGTGTGAGAGTTAGCAATGAAATTGTTGGAGATGAAGCACTCCAGATAAGCCCAGGCGGATATAACTCTACAATTATGAATGTCAAAAAAGATGATTTAAATGTTGATTGGGGTGAGTGTGCGGCGGTTTGTCCTGTTGGTGCATTGGCTGATAAAGACTTTACTTATAACACAAATGCATGGGAATTAAATCGTATTCCTGCATCATGTGTACACTCTTCTTTGGCAAATCTTATCTATTATGAAGTAAAACGAGGAAAGATTTATCGTGTAAGAAGTGATTTTGAGCATGAGAGTATCAGTGGATTGTGTCGTTATGGATATGACTTTGAAAACAGAGGTTCAAACTCTGATGAAGATATGCAAAAAACTCTAGAAGCTTTTAAAGATGCAGATACCATCAGATTTAACTCTATGATTACTAATGAAGAAGCTTTGATACTTCAAAAACTTAAAGAGCTTCATGGCTATAAATTGGTAAATAATGAAGCTTACAGGTATCAAAAGTTTTTACAAGCATTTGCTTCAACTTCTGGAAGTATGACTTACAAAGGGACAAGCGATGGAATCATAAACAGCGAGTATATCGTCGTTTTTGGAACTCGTGTTGCTACTGATAGCCCAGGATTGAAGTTTAGAATCAACCAATCTTCTAAAAAGTATAAATCACAAATCATCTACATGCATCCTATGGAAGATAGCTCAATTCAAAACATTGTGACGCAACTTATGAGATATGAAGCGGGTAGTGAAGATGCAGTTTTAGCATTAGTTGCAAAAGAGATTTTAAAAGATTCAGAAGTGCCTTCTGAAGTAGCTGAGTATTTTAAAGAACTTGATGATGGATATTTGAGTGCTGAAAGTAATATCGGTGAAGAAGAGATAGAACTAATGCGTAAAAAGATGGCAAAAAAGAGTCGTTTCTCTTTTGTAGTTGGGTCTGATTTGTATGCACATCCAAATGCTGAAAATATCGCAAAAATGTTAGGGCTTATTGAGAAGTATGGAAACTTTGATGTTACTATCATCCCACCATCTGTAAATACTTTGGGTGTTTCTCTTATCTGTGATTTGGATGAGAGTATCGGTGAAAAAGTGATAGGTTATAACAATGTTGGAGATTTTGTTTTAAGTGCTTTAGAAGATGCAGGTGATGTTAATATGCCAGCATTAAATCAGCAAGAGGGAACATTTACAAATCTCAATAAAAAAGTAGTTCCAACAAATGTTGCACTTCCTTTTGAGGGATTTTGTCTAAATGATATTGCAAACAATTTAGGATTGAACAGAAGATATACGGTAGATTATACTAGTGAGCTTCCTGCATCAGTTGGATTTAAAGCTGAAGAGTTTGATAAGCTTACAAATCATTTTGATGTTTTGGGAGAAGAGCTTAGGGGTTATAAACTTGATGAAAAAACTGTAAAAACTTCAAATGAACTTTTTGAGGTTGAAGATATCGAAAGCTTTGATGGTGTAGTTATCTACTTTTCAAATCCAAACAATCAAAAAAATGTCTTTACAAATATTTGTGAACATTTAGAGAGTAATAACGACTTGACAGGCTCACCGCAGTTTGCAGTTGCTGCAAAGATAAGTGATGGTGATGAAGTAAAGATAGAAGTATTGGGTCAAGAGTTAATTCGTAAATTTAGAGTAGATACAAAATTGAAAGGGACAATTGGTCTTTTACCAACATTTGATATGGGGTATGAGGGCATTGCTATTAAGGCAGCATATAGATTTAATAAAGCAAAAATACAACAGGTGGGCAAATGAGTAATATAACAATTACAATTGACGGAAAAAAGTGTAAAGCCGAAGAGGGTGAATTTATACTAAACATCGCAAGGCGTGAAGATATATTTATACCTGCAATCTGTTATCTGACAGGTTGCTCTCCAACTTTAGCATGTCGTGTTTGTTTAGTGGAGGCAGATGATAAGAGAGTTTATTCTTGTAATGCCAAAGCAAAAGACGGCATGGTGGTTGTGACAGATAATGAAGAGATATCAGCTGAAAGAAAAGCTATTATGCAGGTATATGATGTAAATCATCCTCTGCAATGTGGTGTTTGTGATCAGAGTGGAGATTGTGAACTTCAAAACTATACACTATATATGAATGTGGATAAACAAGAGTACACGATACCAGATACTCCTAGACCGATTTACGATTGGGGACTTATGAAGTATGATGCAGGTCTTTGTATCGTATGTGAAAAGTGTGTAACAGTTTGTAAAGACAGCATTGGAGATAGCGTTTTAAAAACTGTGCCTCGTGGTGGAGAAGTGGTTGACAAAGAGCTTAAAACTACAATGCCAAAAGATGCATATACCATGTGGAATAAGCTTCAAAAGTCACTTATCGGAACTGTAAATGAAGATAACACTTTAGAATGTCAAGATTGTGGAGAGTGTATCGCAGTTTGTCCAGTTGGGGCATTGGTAAGTTCTGACTTCCAATATACTTCAAACTCATGGGAACTTAGAAAGGTTCCAGCTTCAAATCCTCATAGTAGTGACTGTTCACTTATCTACTATGAAGTAAAACATGGTGATGCAAAAAACTATGCTGAGAAGATTTTCAGAGTTACAAATGAAGCACATTACTCTGCACTTGGTGGAGCTGCTAGGTTTGGTTATGATTTTGAAAATAGAGTTGCAGGAAAAGATAATGCACTATTTGAAAAAGCAGTTGAGTTTGTTAAGGGTGCTGATACGATTAAATTTAATAGTTATATCACCAATGAAGAAGCACTAATTTTACAAAAACTAAAAGAGAAATATAGTTTAAAACTTATCAATGAAGATGCGAGAAAGTATCAAAACTTTTTAAACACTTACAGTAAAGCAAGTGGAACGGCTCTTTATAGTGGAGATTTGAAAAAGATAAAATCTTCTAATTTTGTAGTGAGTGTGGGAACAGCATTGAGATATGATGCACCAACCGTTGGATTTGCTTTTAACAATGCTTTAAAGATGAACAAAGGTTCGGGAATTTACTTTCATCCAACAGGTGATACTGTAATGGACACATTTGCAAAAACCATGATGAGTGTTAAAAATAATGTTGGAAGTGAAGAGCATGTGTTGGCGTTCATACTTGATTATTTTGGAGAGCTTGCTCAAAAACAATATGAGGAAGCAGAAGATAAAACTGGACTTGAAAAACCAGAAAAATTATCAAGTAAAATAGATTATGATAGAGATAGTATCAATCTACCTGAAGACTTTGATACTCTGATGGTTAAGATGCTTGCTAAAAAAGATACTTTCTCATTGATAGTTGGAGAGGATTTATATACTCATCCACAAGCTGAGAACTTGGCAAAACTTGTAGGTTTGATAGATAGATTTACAGCATTTTGCGTCACTATCATTCCATCGCAAACCAATACACTTGGTGTTTCACTTATCTGTGATTTGGATGAGACAGCTGGAAGTAAAGTTCTAGGTTATAACGAAGATGGAGATTTTGTTCTAAGTGCACTTGGAGATGGTGATCTTGATATGCCAGCTCTAAATCAGCAGGAGGGAACATTTACAAATCTTGATAAAAGAGTAGTTCCTACAAATGCGGCTCTCTCTTATAGTGGTTATGTCTTAAATGATTTGGCAAATGCACTTGGAGTGAGAGCTGAGCAAACTATAGATTATACGACTCAGTTTCCAAAAGCAAAAGGTTATGAGCCTTTAGAGTTTGACTTGATGCCAAACTTTTTTGACAATGGTGGAAATGAGTTAAGAGGTTATATCTTAAAAAATAAAACTCTTAAAGCAGAAGATGATTTAGATAAATTAGCGAAAATTGAGAAAATGGATGGGGAAATTGTTTATAGATCAAACCCTATCAACCAATTTAACCAATTTACAAATAAAGCCCATCAGTTAAAAACTAACGGTGCTGTTTATGTTTCAAGTGAATTTTTAGAAGCTAAGAGTTTAGGTGAAGGTGACATGGTTGAAGTTAAAAGTGATGGCGGTTCAATTTCAGCAAAACTAGAACTTGACAAGCAGTTGACTGGTGAGATTATATATCTTGGAACTTTTGACAAAGCATTGGATACAACATCTGTTTTTAAAGATGGTTCAAGATTTAGTTCAGTAACAATAAGGAAGGTGTAAAATGGAAGGCTATTACATTATAGAGACGATTATCAAAGTTATCGTTATTCTTACAGTTTTTTCAGCATTAGCGGGAATTACTACATATTTTGAGAGAAAGGTATTGGCATTTATGCAAAGAAGATTAGGACCTATGCATGTAGGACCTTACGGAATTTTGCAAGTTGCAGCTGATGGTATCAAACTTTTTACAAAAGAGGATATCGTACCACAAAATGCAGTAAAGCCTATCTTTATGATAGCACCTGTTATCGCGGCAGCAACTGCATTTATAGCAATGTCAGCGGTTCCATTTTTACCAGAGTTTACACTTCCTTTTACTGATTATGTTGTGCGACCAATTGTTGCAGATATAAATGTAGGAGTACTTTTTGTTATTGGTGTTATGGCGATTGGTATGTATGCTCCACTTTTAGGGGGTATGGCTTCAAACAACAAATGGTCACTTTTGGGAGCTGCAAGAACAGTTATCCAAATGTTATCATTTGAAGTTGTAACTGGATTATCACTTATCGCTCCTCTTATGATGGTTGGTTCATTATCACTAATTGACATCAACAATTATCAAGATACAGGTTGGATTGTTTGGTCTCAACCGATAGCATTTATACTTTATATTATCTCTGGATATGCAGAGACAAATAGAACACCGTTTGATTTACTAGAGCATGAGGCAGAAATTATTACTGGTTATGCGACAGAGTATTCTGGAATTAGATGGGGATTATTTGCGATTGGTGAGTATGCAAATATGTTTACAGTTTCATTTGTTGCAGCATTGGTATTTTTGGGAGGATTTAATCCTATGTGGATTATTCCTGGTGGTTTAGCAATCATATTGAAAGTTACAGCAATTATCTTCTTCTTTATGTGGGTAAGAGCGGCTTGGCCTCATGTGAGACCAGATCAGTTGATGTGGCTATGTTGGAAAGTGTTGATGCCTTTGGCACTTTTAAATATTTTGATAACTGGCATAGTGCTAATTTAGGGGTTTATGATGATGGATTTAAAAAATTATAATAATAGGGATGTCTCTGAAGATTATTTATATGTAGAGATTGATGATGCACCAGTAATTTGGCAAGATAAGTTTAAAAGAGTTGTTAAAAGAACTCTAAGTGGCGAACTTTTTGTTGGGCTTTGGATTGTGATGAGAGAGATGCTTAAAGGTAATACACATACCATAATGTATCCTCTTGAAAAACTTCCGATTAGTCCACGGTATCGTGCACTTCATGATATAAAGAGATTGGTTGAGAGTGGAAACCAAGCTTGTATTGGGTGTGGGCTTTGTGAAAAGATTTGTATCTCTAACTGTATACAGATAGATACAAAGTATGGCAGCAAAGGTCGTAAAGTTGTAAAAGGATGGACTCTAAATTTGGGTCGTTGTATCTATTGCGGTTATTGTGCTGAAGTTTGTCCAGAATTGGCTATTACTCATGGACAAGATTATGAAAATGTAAGTGAGCAAAGAGCGCACTTTACAACAATGGCGGAGCTTGTAACACCGATGGATATATTTAAGGCAGGCAAGCAAAAGCAGTATCCAGGATTTGGTTCGTTAAGTCCAAATGCTGATGACAATGTTAAAAAAACTCCTCTGGCGTATTAAGGACTTATGATGTATGAATTGATAGCTTTTTATCTTTTTTCTGGTTTGACAATTGCGATGTTTTTGATCGTAGTGTTGAGTAAAAATGCACTCTATGCAATGAGTGCGTTAGCTGCGGGCATGATTTTGATATCAGGCTTTTTCTTCCTTTTGGATGCTGACTTTTTGGGAGTTGTTCAAATCATTGTTTATACAGGTGCGGTTATGGCACTGTATGCATTTGGTATGATGTTTTTTGATGCTACACAAGACATCAAAGAGGATATTGGAAATACAAAAATTATATATGGTTTATGGATTTTAAGTGCAGTTTTAATTGTATTTATGATTTCTGCTCCATTTATGAGTGATCATTTGATGTTGGATTCTCCACTTGACAATCATATGATTATCGGAGCAAATAACCCTCAAGCCGTTGGTATTGTACTTTTTACAAAATACCTTGTTCAGTTTGAGTTAGCAGCGGTTATGTTACTTGTGGCGATGATTGCAGGAATTGTTCTTGTGAGTAAGAAGATGGATCAGAGTCTGACTCTGACTACTGCACATGATCAAAAGATAAAAGATGAGTTTCACACAGATGAAAAGGAGAGCAAATGATAACACTTACTCACTATTTGGTACTTTCAGCCATACTATTTGTGATAGGTTTGGTGGGAGTAATTCGTAGAAAAAATCTTCTTTTGCTTTTCTTTTCAACGGAAATAATGCTAAATGCAGCAAATATTGGTTTTGCAGCGGTATCAAAGTTTTATGGAGATTTGACAGGACAAATGTTCGCATTTTTCATCATTGCAGTTGCTGCAAGTGAAGTTGCAGTTGGTTTGGGATTGTTGGTTCTTTGGTATAAGAAAAATGGTACAATTGATTTAGATTCAATGCAAGAGATGAAAGGATAACGGATGGAAAAATATTTATATATAGCACTTTTTGCACCGATTGTAGGTTCACTTTTTGCGGCAATGTTTGGAGATAGACCAAAAAATCTTATAACAGGACTTGTAACAAGCGGACTTCTTTTTGCTTCATGGTTTGCATCTATAATGTTGCTTCTCTATGTTGATGGTGATACAATAGTTCATGTAAAGATGATGGATTGGATTGCAGCTGGTAGTTTTAATGTTGATTTTGGATTTGTAGCTGACCAAGTTTCGGTTATCATGATGGTAACAGTTACAACAGTTTCCACTCTTGTTCATGTTTACTCTATCGGATATATGGATCATGATAAAGGTTTTAATAGATACTTCTCATATCTTTCAGCATTTGTTTTTTCAATGATGATTCTTGTTATGAGTGATAACTTCCTTGGACTGTTTATAGGTTGGGAAGGCGTGGGGCTTTGTTCTTGGCTTCTAATTGGTCATTGGTATCACAAACCTGATGTTCCAACATCTGTAAATCCTGCAATCTCTCCATCTTATGCAGCAAATGAAGCATTTGTTATGAACAGAATTGCAGATCTTGGTATGCTAATCGGTATCTTTATGATTTATTGGAATCTAGGGAGTTTAGAATACAACACAGTATTTGCAAATATAGGAACACTAAGTACTGGTACAATCACAGCAATCGGTATCTTTTTGTTTATCGGAGCGATGGGTAAATCAGCACAATTTCCACTTCATACTTGGCTTGCCAATGCCATGGAGGGTCCTACGCCTGTATCTGCTTTGATACATGCTGCGACTATGGTAACTGCTGGTGTTTATCTGGTTATCAGAAGTAATGAGATTTATGCACTTATACCAAATGTTGGATATTTCATAGCTTGTCTTGGTGCTTTTGTAGCGATTTTTGCTGCATCTATGGCACTTGTAAATATGGAGTTAAAAAGAATTATCGCTTACTCGACGCTTTCACAATTAGGTTATATGTTTGTGGCTGCTGGACTTGGGGCTTACTGGATAGCATTATTTCACCTTATGACTCATGCATTTTTCAAATCAGTTCTGTTTTTAGGTGCTGGTAATGTTATGCATGCGATGGATGATGAGAAGATGATAAATAAAATGGGTGGACTTGGTAAAGTTATGCCGTGGACTATGGGAATTATGACTGTAGCTTCTGTTGCACTTGCTGGTATCTGGCCATTGGCTGGTTTCTTTTCAAAAGATAAGATTCTTGAAACTGCATTTGCAGAGCATCACTACTTTTTGTGGATAATGCTTTGGATGGGTGCTGGTATGACAGCTTATTACAGTTTTAGACTTGTAATGATGGTTTTTTATGGCGAAGAGAAATATGATAAAAAAGAGAAACATCCACATGAGACTTATCCATTTGTGATTATGGCTATGCTTCCATTGGCAGTTTTAGCAGTTATCGCTGGATTTTTTGAACACTCATTTATGCACTATGTCACAGCAGTATTGCCTGAATATCATCCTCATGTGAGTACATTTACCTTTATATTTTTGGTTATCGTGACTTTGGGAATTGCACTTGGTGGTATCTTCCTTGCAGTTACAAAATTTTCAAATGGTGGTAGTTTTGATGGTTTCTTTAAAAAGTTAGGTGTTTTTGATATTCTTTCAAATCAATACTATATACCTAAATTTTATGACGAAAAGATATGTAAACCTTACAAAGCAATGAGTAAGTTTGCATGGGAGAAAATTGATATGAAAGTAGTTGATGCGACAGTCGACTTAATAGCGGGCACTATCTATACAGCTGGTGATAAAACAAGAAAGATGCAAAGTGGTAATCTAAGCACGAACCTCAAATGGATGGTTTTTGGTTTAGTAATTCTGTTAGTTTTTGCACTATTTAAAATTGGTATGTAAGGAGCTTATGAATGGATTCAATATTAACACTTTTGATATTTTTCCCGCTAGTTGCGGCGATGTTTGGATTTCTAATTGAAAAAGAGGGGATTCGAGCTTATGGTATTGCAGTAACGGGAATAGAATTTATATTATCGCTTTTCCTATGGTTGAGCTTTGATGGTACAAATGCTGGGTTTCAGTTTTTACAAACTACTCCTATAATTGCAGATTTTGGTATAAACTATACTGTTGGAGTTGATGGTATATCACTATTTTTAGTAGTTCTTAGTACTTTTATGACTATGATTGCTTTGATAGGATTGACTATTAAAAAAGACATTAAAAATCTTATCATCTCTGTACTATTTTTAGAGATGACTATGGTTGGTGTATTTTTATCACTTGATGTCATTTTATTTTATATCTTTTGGGAACTTTCTTTGATTCCGATGCTTTATATCATCGGTGCATGGGGAGCTGACAACAGAATATATGCAGCTATTAAGTTTTTCTTATATACCTTTGCTGGTTCACTTTTTATGCTTGTAGGTATTTTATACTTTGCATATCTAAACCAACAAGCAACAGGACAATGGAGTTTTGCTATTGCTGATTGGCATGCACTTAAACTTCCATTTGAAGCACAGCTTTGGATATTTGGAGCATTTTTTCTTGGTTTTGCTATCAAGGTTCCAATGTTTCCATTTCATACTTGGCTTCCATATGCACACGGTCAAGCACCAACTATTGGTTCGGTAATACTTGCGGCGGTTCTTTTGAAGATGGGTACATATGGATTTATAAGATTTTCACTTCCAATGGTTCCAGATGCTTCGGTTTACTTTATCATTCCAGTAGCAATTATCTCACTTATTATGATAGTTTATACGGCGATGATTGCTTATGCACAAGAGGATATGAAACAGGTTATTGCTTATAGTTCGGTTTCACACATGGGTGTTATCGTGCTTGGTACATTTGCAATGAATTCTGAGGGGATCACGGGTTCAATCTTTTTGATGATATCTCACGGTATCGTATCGGGTGCTCTGTTTATGTTGGTGGGTGTGATTTATGACAGAAGACATACTAAGATGATGGGTGAATTTGGTGGATTGGCGATGAGCATGCCTCGATATGCCACTATCTATGCAATTATGTTGATGGCTTCGGTTGGACTTCCTTTGACTATCGGTTTCGTTGGTGAGTTTTTATCACTAATGGGCTTTTTCAGAATATCTCCAATCATGACAGCAATCGCAGGAAGTACAATTATCTTGGGTGCGGTTTATATGTTGACTCTTTATAAGAGATCATTTTTTGGACCAATCACAAATGAGGAAAATAGAAATCTTCCTGATTTGACAAAACAAGAGTTATCAGCTTTGGTTCCATTGGTTCTTTTAGTAGTGGCACTTGGTATTTATCCAAAACCACTTTTAGACCCGATAGACAATAGCGTTAAACACATGCTTAAAAACATGGAAGAGAAATCAATAACACAAGATGCAAAAGATTTGCTGGCAGAAGCAACACGCATCGGGGAGGCTAAGTAATGTTAGATCCAATTTCAATAGACATAGCAGGATTAAATTTACCATCATTGATTCCCATGGTTATCATCGTACTTGGTGCTTTGGCAATCCTAATCATAGATTTGGTAAGAGATAATCTATCAAAAAGTTTTTATGTTATGGTGAGTGAGCTTTTTATCCTTTTAGCTCTCGGTGCTGTTATAGGTTATGGTGGAGGAGAGAGAGGCTTTTTTGATGTAATGCTTATGGATGGTATATCTATACTTGGGCAAATCATAATCCTTGTAGCTTCAGCCTTATTTATACCACTTGCTCTTTCTTCAAGTAGGTTTCATGAGTACTCGTTTCCTGAGTTCTTTGCACTCTTCTTGTTTATGATCGCAGGCTTCCAATTTATGGTTGCAAGTGATAACTTGATTATGATTTTTGTAGGACTTGAAACTGCTAGTTTGGCACTTTATACACTTATTGCTATGCACAATAGAAGTAGATCATTTGAAGCGGCTATCAAGTACTTTACGATGGGTGCATTGGCAGCAGGTTTCTTTGTATTTGGTTCATTGATACTTTATGCATTGACAGGAAGTGTTGAGATACATAAAATTGAAGAAGTTTTAGTAGCTCGTAATTTTGAACCTATTTGGGGTGTTCTTTTAGCTGTTGTATTTATGATATCAGCTCTTGGGTTTAAACTCTCTATGGTTCCATTTCAGACTTGGGTTCCTGATGTTTATGAGGGTTCAAGTGCAGCACTTGCTGGTTATATGTCAATCGTTCCAAAAATAGCAGGTTTTGTTGTTGCCATGAGGTTGTTTGAATTTTTAGTACATGCAGATGTCATCTGGGTTCAAAATGTACTTTGGATTGTAGCCGTTGTAACCATGACAGCTACAAACATCATGGCACTTGTACAAGAGGGTGTAAAAAGGATGCTTGCATATAGTTCAGTTTCACATGCTGGATTTGCAATGTCTGCAATTCTTATCGGTACAACACAAGCAAATAGTGCTCTTTTCTTATACTGGATACTATTTACATTTACAAATCTTGGAGCATTTACAATGCTGTGGGTTTCTCGTCATAAAGGTAATAAAACTTGGGGTAACACAAGATTTGATCATCCATATGAGAAGTTTTCAGGTATGGTAAAAATCATGCCAATCAATGCAGTCATCATGGGAATGTTTATGTTCTCACTTGCTGGTATGCCTCCATTTTCACTATTTTGGGGAAAACTATATCTTATGAGTTCGGCTGTAAATGCAGGATTTATTTCATTAGCAGTCATCATGGCGATTAATAGTGCAATATCTGTTTATTATTATTTGAAACTTGTTGTTTATATGTTCCTTAGAGAACCAAATGCTGGTGATGAAACAGTTTATATGAAAAATGCATCTACAGCACTTAAAACAGTAATTGGTTTTTCTGCTGCAATGACACTGTTTGCGACTTTTTATGTGAGTTCATTATTGGAAGTGATAACAGAGTATGTAAAGGCTAGTGGCTTTTAATACAATATAACATTAAATGGGTTAGGCTCATTTAGTGTTAATTCTTTTTAAAAATTAACTCCTTATGCTATAATCCTCTCTATGAAAAATATAATATATTTAATTTTATTCGCTTTACATGGTTATGCTGCATCATTGACTTTAAATGAAGCTAAAGACCACAATCAAAGCTTTTCAATTTTACATATCAAAGATGATACGCCATTTTTATGTGAGATAAAAATGAGAGATGATTTTAAAGATATTATTGTATGTACATTTCAAGAGAGAATTGCTCCTACAATTTCACAAGTAAATAGAGATTTATCTATCAATTCATCAGATAATAAAATAGAAATAATACCAAGTATAAAAATAAAATTACAATATTTACAAGATGATTTTATAATGACAAATGTTATCAAGCAAAAAATAAAACAAGAACATAAACATTGGATTGTTGTAGGGTATAAAGATGATATAGCAATTTTTCAACATAGCAAAGAGCGTGGAATAGACTTTGATATTGTTTATCAAGATGGAGAACTTCCGTTTGTAGGTTCATTGGATTTAGATGGTTTACCTATTGTTCAAAAAAGAGATGCATTTGAAATGAGGTATATAAGAGAAGCATTTGAAGAACAAAAGTTTGATCGTGTAATAAATCTTGCAGATAAATTGCTAAAAGAAAAAAGTGGAACTTTTATCCCTGAAGCTAAACTTTATAAACTTAGAGCTATGGATATGTTGGCATGGGAGATGGGTGAAGAGTCAGATATAGATAATGATGAACTATTAAATTTAGCTCAAGATTGGATAGAGGAAAATCCCTCAAGTAAGCACCTTTCTGAAGTGCTTATGTATATCTCAAAAACATATTATAAATTAGGGCACATGAATAAAGGTGATGAATATTCTAATGTTTTAAAAGATGAGTTTTTTGATGATAAATTTAATAAAATAGCGCAATTGCATAAAGGTGATAGAGTTTATAAAAATAGAAAACGAAGAGCAGAAGCTCTTAAAATTTACAAAGATGTACTTTATAAGACTGATGACCTTATGATAGCTTCTCTTGCTGCTTCAAAGATTACTAAACGATATTTAGATAATGAAAATATCGATTTAGCAGAGGAATTTTATAAAAAAGTTGTTGATGCAAATGAACTATATTTAAAAGAGCAGATGCATGAGTCTTATGATTTTGCAAAACAGTTTGCAGATGCTAAGAAATATGATTTAGCAATTCAAATAATTGGAATACTCATCTCTGTTGATAGTAAAAACAAACTTGTTGATGAGATGCGTAAAGATATTGGCTATTGGTATGAACTTAGTGGAAATAAAGATGCTGCTTTTGGGCTATATAGACAATATTTAGAAGATTATCCAAATGGTGATTATATTGGTTTTGTGAAAAGTAGACTTGATAAAACACTTTTAGATATAAACGAAAAAAATGCAACTAAAAAAATGGCAAACATAGATAACATTTTGGCAAAATATCCAAATGACCCAATTTATAAAAAAGCACTCATAGAAAAAGCACAGATACTCATAGAAAATGGAAAATATAAAAAGCTATTTGCCTTAGAAAAAGAGCTAAAAGCAAATGATGGAGCTAAGTTTTTACAGTATGGTGCACAGAAGAAAATCAGTGAAGATTTAAAAATCTTTAATTGTAAAGCGGCTATGTATCTACTTGATGAATATAATATAACCGTAGAAGTACAAGATGAAGAAAGGCTTTTTAACTGTTTGATGAAGTTTGCTAAATACAAAAAAGCTTTAAATATTTCTCAAAAATATCTTGAAGATAAAGTGTTACCAAAACGACTTAAATGGATGTATCAAACTTTAAAGCTCTATAGCAAGCTTGATAAAAATAAAAGTGTTGTAATGCTAGGTGAAGATATAGA
The DNA here is from genome assembly GCA_029935075.1 of Campylobacterales bacterium. Lineage (GTDB taxonomy): Bacteria > Campylobacterota > Campylobacteria > Campylobacterales > QNZT01 > SZUA-1433. The sequence continues at coordinate 3,606 of JAOZKZ010000006.1, read as the reverse complement.
AAAACTCTCAAAGGTTCTTAACACAAAACGCTATGATGATATTGTTTATGAGAAAGCTGAGGCATATTACAATTTGCAAGAGTACGATGATATGATGTTAAAAGAGGTTAAAAAAGCTGAGGAGTTATTTCCAAATAATATAAAAAATATAGACCTGTTTTCTAGAGTTCTTCGATACGCAAAAAATAAAAAAATTGATATGTTGATTGTATCGTATGCACAAAAGATTATAGCACTTCAAAAACGGCATAAAATAAGCGATTATTCCCCTATAGTTGAGTTAGATTACATTAATGCCTTAAAGCGGTTAAAACAGTACTCTAAAGCTCTTAAAGAGGATGTAAAACTAATCTATATGAAGTTAACTGATGTACAAAGAGCCAATGTTCTTTATATCGCTGGTGAACTTAGTATAAAAACTGGAAAAGAGAAAGAAGCGAAAGAGTTTTTTATCAAATGTGGAGAGATAGTTGAAGATAGCTCTTGGCAAAGACTCTGTGCGGAGAATTTGAAGTTGTTAGACGAGTAGAACTAGTCAACTTCACAATGGTCAACACCAAGTCTTTTTATCAAGCTTTCAAAAAAATTTGCACAATCTCTATCGTAGTCATCATGAAACTCTATACTGTATTCACCGCCTAGATTTTTTCCAGGAGTTACTGTTAGTGCTGGGGCGACACCATATTCATTTATAACTTCACCAACCATGTCACAAATCTTATTTCTTTGCTCATTTGAATGGTATTCAAGGACAAGTCTTACATATCTCTCTTCCATCTCATGATAAGCTTTTATACATGCATCAGCCATTAGTATCTCCTCATATTATAATAATTATTAGCATGATAGTATAAATTGTATTTAATTATTATTATCATACAATTATATTATAGTTTAACCCCAAATTGGAGGAAGATATGTTTGAGATTGTTAAAAAAGAAGAGATGGCAGGAGGATCAATTTATTTAAATGAGATTAAAGCCCCTCAGATAGCAAAAAAAGCACGTCCTGGACAGTTTGTGATAGTAAAAGCAAATGAGACTGGAGAGCGAGTTCCTCTTACGATGGCAGATGTAGATAAAAAAAATGGGACAATTACAATCATATACATGGTAGTTGGAAAAAGCACAAGATTGTTTAGTTCACTTAATGTTGGGGATTTTTATCAAGATGTTGTAGGACCGCTTGGTTCTCCAACTCATATAAAAAAACATGAGGGCAAGGTAGTTTGTGTTGGTGGAGGTACAGGTACAGCAGTTTTATATCCGATAACCAAAGGAAATTTTGAAGCAGGAAATGAGGTCATAACCATATTAGGTGTGAGAAATGAGAAATACCTGATTTTGGAAGATGAGATGGACAAAGTATCAAGTGAGCTTAAAATATGTACAGATGATGGTTCAAAAGGTCGTCATGGATTTGTAACAGAAGAGTTGAAAGAGCTTCTTGAAGAGGGTGGGATTAGTGAAGTTGTTGCTATTGGTCCTGTTCCGATGATGAAGTTTGTTTCATTATTGACAAAAGAGTATGAAGTTCCTACGGTTGTTAGTCTGAATCCTATTATGATAGATGGTACAGGGATGTGTGGAGGTTGTAGGGTTACGATAGGTAGTGAGACAAAATTTGCATGTGTTGATGGACCAGAGTTTGACGGACATAAAGTTGATTATGACTCTTTAATGAGAAGGCTTGGAGCGTATGCTAAAGAAGAGCAATGCTCGGATAATGATGACTGTGAACTAAATAATTAGGAATTGATAATGGATATTGAAAAAGAAGTTAAATACCTAAGCAAAAAAGAGAGAAGACAAATACCTCGACAGCATATGCCTGAACTTGCACCTGAAATTAGGAACAAATGTTTTGACGAGGTAACTTTAGGGTATAGCCTGCATGAAGCACAACTTGAAGCGGCTAGATGCATCCAGTGTAAAGACCCTCAATGCATTATCGGCTGTCCTGTGAGTATCAATATCCCTGCATTTTTGGAACAAATAGTAGCTGAGGATTTGGATGGAGCTATAAATACTGTATGGGATAAAACAGCACTTCCCGCAGTATGTGGTAGAGTTTGTCCTCAAGAGATGCAGTGTGAAGCGGTCTGTGTGGTTGGTTTAAAAAAGGGCAGAGAACCAGTAGGAATTGGTAATCTTGAAATGTTTATAGCGGATTGGGCAAGAGATAGTGGTGTTGAAAACATTGTTGAAATCCCTGCCTCAACGGGTAAAAAAGTTGCAGTTGTGGGAAGTGGTCCTGCTGGCATAACAGTTGCAGGTGATTTGGCAAAAAAAGGACATGAAGTAGTAATGTATGAAGCACTTCATAAAGCTGGTGGAGTTTTACTCTATGGAATTCCAGAGTTTAGACTTGCAAAAGATATCGTTGATTATGAGTTAGAAGCATTGGAAGCATTGGGTGTAAAGATAGAGTGTAACAATGTGATAGGTCGAACTATCGATATAGATGAGTTGTTGGAAGAGATGGGATTTGATGCGGTGTTTATCGGAGTAGGGGCGGGATTACCAAATTTTTTAAATATCCCCGGTGAAGATTTGAGTGGAGTGTTTTCGGCAAATGAGTATTTAACAAGAGCAAATCTTATGAAAGCTTTTGCATTTCCAAAATATGATACGCCTATAATCCCAGGACGTAATGTAGTTATCTTGGGAGCAGGGAATGTTGCCATGGATTCTGCAAGAACAGCACTCAGACTTGGGGCTAAAACTGTAACAGTAGTGTATCGAAGAACAAAACCTGAAGTTCCTGCACGCCATATAGAACTCCATCATGCAGAACAAGAGGGCGTAAAATTTAAATTTTTAACTTCACCTATTGAATTTATCGGAGATGCAAATGGAAAATTGGTAGGTATAAATTGTCAAAAGATGGAACTTGGAGAGGCTGATGAGGGTGGACGAAGAAGACCTATTGCAATAGAAGGCAAACATGAATATATAGATTGTGATTTGGCTATCATCTCAATAGGAACAAGTGCAAATCCCCTCTTGACAAATACAACAGATGGACTAAAACTAAACCAGTGGGGAAATATAGAAGCAGATAAAAAAACAGGAAAAACCACAAAAAAGGGTGTTTGGGCAGGTGGAGATATAACGCTTGGACAAGCTACAGTAATTCTTGCCATGGGTATGGGTAGAGATGCAGCTGACTCTATAGATGAGTATTTATCTAAGTGACTCTTTTTTCATTTGAAGTCCTAGCCACACATATCCTCCACCTATAACAATAAATCCTAATACTCGAAAAAGATAAGATAGTCCACTATCTTGAAGTCCATTTGGGGTAAAAAAGATGAGATATGCCACACCAAAAGCAACCATTGCAGAAGCTATGCCATGATAAGTAAAGATTTTCTGATTTAAGATATGACCGGAGGTGTAACTTATAAATCCCATGATAAAAATCCAAACGACATAGATAAGGTTTATTGCTCCAGCTTTTACTAAAATTGTTGTCATTAAGATTCCGTATAGTGTGTTGAAAATATAAATATTTTCGATAAATTTATGTTTTTTGTTTAGTGCTTCATCTTCGCCAAGTTTTTTTCTTTTTCTAACCATGTGATATTCGAGGTAGGCTGCGATT
>JAOZKZ010000246.1 GCA_029935075.1 Campylobacterales bacterium | reverse complement strand
AAGTAGCGTAACCCATAGTTTTTATATTGCTTCTTTGGTCTGTTTCAAGTCCAAGCTCTTTTATCGCTCTACTTTGTTCAGGTACTAAAAATCCCATCGCAAGAAGAACCAAATCAGCTTTTAAAACAAATTCACTTCCTTCTATCTCATCAAAACCTTTTGCACCCCATTTGATTTTTACGCAGTTGATACCGATTACATTTCCATTTTCATCTTTGATAAAATCTTTGGAGAGAACATTGAAGTCCATTTCGCATCTCTCTTCTTGTGAAGAGTGCTATGGTTGCAACAATACATAAGCAAAATTTGAAACTTTTTTACAATCGACTTAAAGAAAATGGGAAAAACACAACTGTAACCCAAGTAGCTGTCATGAGAAAACTTGTAATTATCGCTCACTCTTTGTTTAAAAGTGGTGAACTATATGATAAGACTAAATATTTGAGTTATTGATTTATGGGTGATTTTTAGATTAAAGCTGGAAAAATAGTAGAATTATTTACTATTTTCCTTAGTTTTTAACCATGTTTTAAGGTAGTAACTGCCCCCTACTCTCGAACTAAAAACCTTTTTATGTATTAATGGTATTTTATATAAAAGCCCTAAATATAGGCTTTTATATTTGTTTTCTATTGATGTTTTTAATCTTTTTATGGGCTGATTAGTTACAAAAGTAACTTTATTGGTCTTGACAAAAGATGTACTTATTGTTATAATAATTAAAAGTAATAATTAAGGAAATAATTTTGAAAAAAAAGAGTTCGTTCATCATTTTAATCACTATAGGCATGCTAACACAAACACTTTGTTTTGCTCAAAAATCAGATAAAAATCCAAGGTACCTTAAGGATACAAATAGCACCTTTTTCTCAGGAAATGGCACTTATAGCAAGAAAAAAGCTAGCTATGTAGAAGGAGAAGTCATAGTTGTGCTAAAAGAGGGCTTTTCTTCAAGCATGATATCGTCACTTATGCAAATGATGGGTTTAAGTACTAAAAAAACATTTGGATTTCTTTCCCAGCAGGGTAAAGGTACACATATGCTTGTATCTGGCGATAAATCAACAGATGCACTCATTAAGATGCTTAAAGCTAACGAAAATGTCAAGTCAGCCTCTCCCAACTATATAAAATACCTTGATACGATGCCAAATGACCCAAAAATAGATAAACAATGGGCTGTGCACAATATCGGAGATACAATCAACCATAAAAGTGGGACAGATGATGCAGATATCGATGCTCCAGCGGCTTGGGATAAACGAACTAACTCTTCTACGGCTGTAGTAGCCATCATAGATAGTGGTGTAAACTATAAACATGAAGATTTAAGTGCCAATATGTGGATTAATGAGGCTGAAGCTACTGGTGAAGCTGGTGTGGATGATGATGGGAATGGATTTATAGATGATATATACGGGTATGACTTTGGATCTGATGAAGGGGGAGATGATTCTGACCCATTGGATAGGGATGGGCATGGAAGTCATGTAGCGGGTATCATAGGTGCTAAAGGAGACAATGGTATAGGTATAACTGGGGTTAACTGGGATGCTAAAATCATGGCGGTAAAAGTATTCCCACTAGATAGTGGTGCTGCACAAAGTGATATACTTGATGCACTCAGTTATGTGTTAAAGATGAAAAAAGAGTTTGGGGTAAACATAGTAGCTATAAATGCTTCCTATGGTGGTGGTGGTTTTGATCAAAGTACAAAGGATGTTATTAAGTTGCTAGGTGACAATGGTGTCATATTTGTCGCTGCAGCAGGAAATAGTGAATCAGACAATGACAAAATGGACCATTTCCCATCTAGTTATGATTTAAATAACATCATCGCTGTTGCAGCTACTGACCAAAATGATTCATTAGCATATTTTTCTTCTTATGGTAAACATAGTGTCGATATAGCTGCTCCAGGAGAAAATATCCTGAGTACTGTGCCAGGGAGTAGAGAGTTTTTAGATCATGATATCTTCTATGATGATGTTGAGTCTGCATCTCAAAACAACAGATGGGAACACTCTGGCGCTGAAGATAAGTGGGCTGTTACAGAGGAAGAGTCAAACAGCTACGCTCATGCATGGTCTGATAGTCCAGATGGAAACTATGTAGAGGATACATACGCAACGCTTACATACACAGAAGATATAGACTTAAGCGATTATACAAATCAACAGATTGGCATAGGTGCAGATATGAAGTACGCTATGCATAGACGGAATGGAAGATTACACATAGAAGCATCGGGGGATAGTGGTGAGAGTTGGATATGGTTAACAAGAGTAGATGGTTACTCGCCTAAAAATACTGAAGATGTGTGGAGTAGTCATGCTGGCTTGATTCCTGAGGAACTAAAAACTGCAAACTTTAGAATGAGATTTCGTTTTGTCATAGGAGAGGGATATCTTGATGATGGTATATATATAGATAATATCGCGATAGGAACAGTCACTAATCCAAAAGGATATACTTACTATAGTGGTACATCTATGGCTACCCCTTATGTAACGGGTAGTGTTGCATTGATGGCAGCACAATACCCTGATGAAGATGAAATCACTCGTATATTAAGGATACTTTCTGGAGGGGATACAAAGTCTTCTTTGCAAGGAAAAGTGTTGACAGGTGCACGATTAAACATAAAAAACTCTCTCTCTGAAGATCTTGACTTTAAATCTATGATAAAAGATATCAATCAAACTATTGGTGTTTATCCAGCAGATGTCATCACTATCTTGGGTGCAAAATTTGGAGAGGGTCAAGGAAAAGTTTACTTCTATAATGATGTAAACAATAAAGTCCAAGCTGATATCGTTAGCTGGTCAGACAACTCTATAAAAGTGATAGTTCCTTCAAGCAGTGGTAAATATATCTCCATAAGCACCGCATCAGGAACTGACTCTCTAAATGATATCCAAGCAACTGCTTGGGCAAAAATAGCTTCTACTGTATATTACTATAGTCATGTTCTAGAGGGAAATGATGTAATACATGCTGGAACGATAGAACAAGATGGAGCTATATCATATGATGGTAAGATTTATATTTTTGGTATGGATCTAGATTTTTCTTATGATAATATCGCTGAAGTTTATGATATAGCAAGCGGTAACTCGGTGGATATATCTGTCCCTGAT
>JAOZKZ010000073.1 GCA_029935075.1 Campylobacterales bacterium | reverse complement strand
GCTGATATCACTTATAATCATAAGTATATGAATGGTGGGGCTACGGAGAGTTTTGGGTATACTGTCGCTGACGCTAATACTTTCGGGCTGAATGGTGATACTAGTATATTAGATATTAGTACTGTTGTACAAGGGAGTTTATCTGAAGCACAAAATATTATGTTTTCAACATGGATTCAAAATATTAGGGAGGTTCCAGAACTATCCATTATGCTAGATGAGATGATTAATAGTAGGCAGAAGTTTTATCTTAAAATAAATGATAGTGTAGGGGCTTTTGGAGGTGCAGCTTACAATAGGAGAAATAATACCGTTACAATGAATCCAAAATTCTTTAAAAAAAATCAAGACCACTATAAATATTCTAGTGGTTCTTTTTTCTCTCCTGGGTAGGGGGAATGGGGTCAGAGCTTAATTCTTAACTGTTTTTTGCTATAATCACTCCATTAGGAGTAACCATGGCAAGAAAGTTAAGGATAGAAGTAATAGGTTTTCATCATGTTATAAACCGTGGAGTAAATCGAGGAGTAGTTTTTAACTCCACCGTAGATAAAGATAAGTTTTTAGAGATAGTTTGTGAAGTATCAGAACATTATGACTTTACAATACATGGGTTTGTTTTGATGAACAACCATTATCATCTACTTTTAGAGAACCAAAGAGAAAATCTTTCACATGGCATGAGACAGATAAATGCAACATATGCACAATATTACAACAGAAAGTATAAACGATCAGGACACCTTTGGCAAGGTAGATTTAAATCAAGATATGTTTTTAATGAGAATTATCTCTTTGTACTTTTTAAATATTTAGAGTTCAATCCAATTGATGCAAAGATAAGTAAAAAAGTTGGTGAGTACAATCATACACTACTCCATGATATCATCAAAGGTTCTGTGAGACCCTGCATGAAAAATAGTTTTGTTTTAGAGTGGTACGATAATACAGCAGAGCTTTTAAAAGCAATTGGCATAAAGATGAGTGATGCAGAGTTTGATAAAATAGAGCAGTTTCAAAAGGATACTATAACCTATAAATCAAACCCTAAAAAAGTAGAGCAAAAACTAAAATTAGATAATTATTTTTTCAAAGATATGTCAAGAATAGATAGAAATAATGCGATATTGAAAGCAAATCAAAATGGTTTTATGCAGAGTGAAATTGCGGTGTTTTTAAAATTGACAGAGGCTAGTGTTAGTAAGATATTGAAAAAGTTAAGAATTAAGCTTTCGTATCCCTCTTGACCGCTGGATACAGGGTACAAGTGCTAATGACCCATTAAATATCAAAAGTGGATTTAAGCTTGATGGTACAGTAATTGGAGATTATTTTTCTATCGTTTTTACCGCACCATTTGGCGTGGCTGCTATGAGTGATGATAAAGCATGGGCAAAAAAGATTTATGATAATGTAAAAAATCGCCATGAGAATTACTATGAAGACAGCGTTGCATTTTTGAGTATGCTTGTGATGAGTGGTCGTTTTAAACAGTAAGATTACTGTTTAAAACACTTCTAATCTATCTTTGACAATATCGGGTCTTTGTCTTGCAAAATCTCTTAATCTCTCTACTTCATCTAGCCAATCTTGTTTATTTTTAACTTTGTAACTATCCCATCTTTGGATTTGTTTATCCATCTCTGGTTCAATCTTTGATGATATATCATCTATTATTCCTATAACCTTGTCTGATTTCAAAGAACTGTTTAACTCATGGTTAAAGCGAGTTACAAATTTTGTTTTAAAATCATCAGTTTCAAGAAGTTTTCTAAAAAGACGAGTTGATAACTCTGAATTTGGCCACTCTACATCATCACTATAGGTAGATGCTTTTTCCAATGCTGTATAATTAGCATCAGATATACCACTATGCAGTGCAAATCCAAAGTCCATATCGTGTAGTAACCATTGCCACTTTGAACCCTCTTTTTGTTCTCTAAACTGAACTGTATTTGTTGCGGGCCAGTCGCTGTTTGCAATATAGATATTTGTAATCATATAGTCGATGTAATTATCGATATCAACTTGAGATGTAATGGCTTCATAACGCTCTTGTTCGTTTTCAAATGGCTCATCTGTTAGAGTCCAATACATTAGATTGTTAAATGCGGTAGTATTACCTTCATCAGCATCATAACTATCTTCGATTATATCAATTTTTTTACTATCAATTTCAGGATAATTGTTTTTAATATAACCATCCCCCATCTTTTCACGAATGCTATAAAGCCCCCAATATTCACCATTTAAAAAGACAATACATGGACGATATGCTTCATAGTTTAGATTCATATCTCCATCTTTTACTAACATGTGAGTTAGTGCATCTCTCATATGGGCTTTTACCGTATCTTGCCCAGTATTTCTAAGTTTTATTTTTTCAAATTTAGAAATATTTTTATCTGGGAACATTTGGTAGTCCATGCTTTTTTTACCATACTTATCTCTCGCCCTTAGTTGAAATGATTTTTGAGGAAAGATTTTTGAGCAACTACCACTTACTTTGAGTCCGATATCTTGTGATAGTTGAACAGATTTATCATCTTCAAAAAATGTCATATGTGCAGGTCGTTCCCATTTTTGAAAATAGTTTGCTGTCATGTTAGCATTATCTTCTCCACATGGTAGCGTCTTTCCATTTTTCCCTTCAACATAAATCCCTGCATACTCATCGTTTAAATAAAAATCATCAATACTGATAAAAAATATAGGCAAGGTTGTATCTTCATCTATCAAATAACTCTTTGTTGCTACAAGACTTGCTAATTTTTCATCTTCTATATTTATAGCTCTTATCGCCATCGTCTTATTTATCGTAATTGGACGGTTATATTTTATTGAGCTTTTTGTTGGAATTGAACCATCTGTTGTGTAGTAGATGTTTTCGCCACTTAGTGTTAATGTTTGTATTCCATCATAAAAACCTTCATTAAGTGAAAATGTTGTTTTATCTGAAAATGTTACATCTGTGTATGCATTACTATTTGTTTTATTTGGTGTTGGGTTCATATAAACAATTTTTGTATCTTTTTTTCTGATAGATATATCTGAAGTCTGTTTTTTAAATTCAAAAGAGTCTATTACTTTCCCATTTTTATCAAACAAGGCAACTGCTTCTCCTTTGCTTTTTAGTGAAAAATTTGTGTGTAGTTCCTTCTTCTTTTTATCTTCTTCATCAGCCCAAATAAGAAGATAGCCATTTGCATCTATTATAGTTTTATCAGGTATCGTCCATTTTGGTTTGTCTAGTTTATCACTAAGTTGATAACCGCCAAGGTCAACTGCTTCGTCCCCAATATTGTGTATCTCAATCCAATCAGAAAATGCGTAATAATCTTTGTCCATAAGTGTATGACTATTTGAAGCCATAACTTCACTTATCTCTATCTCTATGTTCGCTGGATTTTTGATAATTTCTTCTTTTGTATCACTGCCACAACCAACGGCTCCAATACCTAGTGCAATAATAGTTGCTAAACTTAGTAAATAACTCTCTTTTTTCATAATCTTGCCTTTAAAGTATATCTACTCATATCGGCTATTTATAAAAAATCTAAAATGGCAATATAGAGATATTATCGTATCTTTCATATGCCCACAATAGAGATATTATCGCTGTTAGTGCAGAAAAACCATATAAGATAATATATTTATAAAACTTTGAGTGTCGTATTAAAAATAGTAGAGGCACAACGACAATCAAAATAGCAAGTTGCCCTATTTCAACACCAAGGTTAAATCCTAAAAGTGAACGCACTAATTCATGAGAATTTAGAGTCATCTCTTTGAGTACATTGGCAAAGCCAAAGCCATGGATGAGACCAAACCCAAAGGCTAATATCCAAATCTTTGTTCTCATAAAAATAAACAAATTGTTTAAAGCTGTAAATAAAACAGATAGTGCGATGGCTATTTCAACAAATTGTATGTTGATTGTTACGATATTGAGTACGCTTAATGCCAATGTGATTGAGTGTGCAATGGTAAAAGCTGTGACAATTTTAAGTACTTTTATCAAAGTAGCCTTTAGTGAATTTTGAGGTTTTATTTCTCTACTGTGATAATAAATAACTGAAGGAATAAGAAGCATGAGTAAAAACAGAATATGATCAAACCCAATCCAAATATGCCAAATCCCTTCTGTTAGAAAATTGACAAATGATTGAAAAGCTGAAGCTTCTTCTAATTTGATCGTAATCTCACGAGTGCGTGAAGATAGTACCATAGGCTGTGATGCATTTTGCTCTTTCATCCCAAAAAAAGCTTTTTGTCCTTTATCAACATCAAAAAAGAGATCATAAAATATCTTGGTCTCATTTTTTGGGGTAGGGCATATGAGATTGATATGTAGCTTTATATAGGATTGATGTACTCGACGATAGACTTCAAAGTCTGTAAGAGTATTTTCACATATTTTCCCATCTGTGGAAATTTTTAGATGAGGTAGTACAAAATTTACAATTTCCTCTTTTTTAGCTTTAATTTCTTTCCATGAAACCAATCCATTTTCATTAGTATCCAAAATGATAAATTGGTCTAAATTGTCTGATTCAAAATCAAGTATGACTGTGGGATTAGTCCCATTGATATCAATAGTAATAAAGTTTTCTTTGAGAACATCTGCTGTGAGTGAGTGCATAAATAGTAAAAGAAAAAGGATAACTCGCATGGTGCTCCGTTTAGTTTTTACTATTATAAGAAAATTGTGTTAAAATAGCTATCTAAAATTTTGGGGGCCTTAGCTCAGCTGGGAGAGCACGACGCTGGCAGCGTCGGGGTCAGCGGTTCGAACCCGCTAGGCTCCACCAATTTTCATCCTAAAAGTTTTGCAACTTTAGACCATAGTTCTAAAGAGTCAACTCCTGGAACTTCATTTACAATTTCTAATTTTTTATTTAACTCTATTAACTCTTTTTGTAGAGAGTGTATGTTTACAACACCAAGTTCTCGTGCTGAAGTGATACCTACATTTTGTATGAGTTGTGCCTCTTTTGGATTGACACCAGGAAGACGAAGAATATCTGCCATGCTAATCCATGCACTTATATCATTAGATTGTATTTTTAATTTTTCAGCAACAAAGTCAATATCTTCATAGTTATTATTTAATTTTTTTAGAAGATCTGCAGTGGTGTTGATTCCTAAATCTTTAAATTTTTGTGCATATTTTGAGTTGATTCCTTTTATCACTTGGATGTCGTAATTGTCCTCAAAATCTTCACTTTTTTCAAAATCTACATCAAAGCTATCATAAAGTTTTATTTTTTCATCGCTTAGTTCAACTCCTTTATCAGATAAGAGTTGTTTTATACCATCAAAATCCAATCTATCATCAGATGCAGCTTTTAATCCAGTTGTTCCTAAAGCAGTTGCAACCATTCCTGATAGTGCTGTATTGTAATTTGAGGTATCTGGTGACTCTTGTGTTACAACTATCTCATCATACATTTTATTTTTTAAATCAGCATGTATTGTATCTTCTACTTCTAATGTTCTGTCATACTCTTCAGGATAATTTAGCTTTGTATTCCACTCACGCTCAATTGTTCGCATTTTCATTGCACACTCATCTTCAAGCTCTTTGATCTTTTTTGAACAATTACCTCTAAGTAACCAACCAATGACAGCCCCTATAAGACCTGCCAATAGTAAACACAACAATATCTGCAATAATATAAAACTCATTATTTGACCTCTTTTATTTTAAATTCTATTCTTCTGTTTTTTGCGCGTCCCGATTTTAACATGTTGCTTACCATTGGTTTTTTCTCTCCATAGCCATGAGTAATAAGCTTGCTTTTATCTATCCCTTGTTTGATTATATAATCTTTAACGCTATTAGCTCTTTGTTGGCTCAACTTTTGATTATAAGGTGCATTTCCAATAGAGTCTGTATGTCCACCAATTTCTAATATCTCTTTTTCATTGAATTTACACTCTTTTAGTATTTTGACCACACTATCTAAAGCAGTTGTATCATCTTTTTTGATATCAGCTTTATTATATTCAAACAATATCTTTTGACGACTTGCTAGTGTAATTAACTCTTTTTGGCAGAGTTTAGAATCTTTAAGTTTCGGCTCTTGTGCTATCACTTCTTTTTCTTTAGGTGCTGGAGTAGTGATTTCAAAATTACCTGAATAGTTACTATATTGTTCCATTGTTGATTTAGCATCACTTAAGATAGAAATTTTTAACTTTTGGGCTTCATCTGATGATATAAAACCATTAAATGCATAGTTTACATCATGGAGTTTTATATTTCCAGAGTCTACATCTTTTAGTTTTGATACATTATACTGTATAACTTTTTCCCAATTTTGTGGTGCACCTTTAGCAATTTTAAGATTATCCGTTATATTTTTAGACCCAAAAAGTTCACTAGCTTGTGCGATTAAGTCCATATGTGCATCTTCATTGTCAACATATCCATCAAGTGTTAAATGCCCATTTTTATCTTTAAATGCATCAAAAAGATATGGAGATGGTACTTCAACTACTGCTTGCTTTGGTTCCTCCTCCGGCTCAGGTTCTAGTTCAGGCTCTGGTATAGATATAGGTTGGATTTCCTCTATATCTTCAGGAATTGACACTAGCTCTTGGCGTGCAACTAAGAGTTGGTTATCTACACTACTAACACCTCCAACTGCTGCTACTAAACGACCAACTTCTTCTTTTGATTCAACCGAAGGAGCATTTCCTGTTAGTTTCATAATCGTAGTCGTTTCAAAACCGTTTCCAATAAGTCCAGCTTTTGCATCTGTAAGATTGTTACTCATTAAAATACTATTTGCATTGGTTTCAAGGTTTTCTCTTATAGTCCCAATTTTATCTTGAAAGCAAAAATAAGTAAGAATTCCGATAAGTAGTAAACCTAAAAGTATTATCAATATTTTTTTCATTTGTATCCTTGTTTGTCAATATTTTTTTATTTAGTAAAATTTAGAATATAGTTTAACTTAATTAAGCTTTAAAAAAAGTAATATTAAATATATTTAATATTTTATAATTATAAATCCATCTTCTCTAGTAAGCATAGTACCGTTAACAATGGTTTTTGTATCGTTAAATATAAGTTTTTCTTTATATCCGAGTAAATAAACTAAGAATTGAGATAATTCATAATGAGATTTTATCTGTTGGTAGTTTGTTGGTAAAGCAATATTTGATGTTATAAACATAGGTACTTCATAGATTAAAGATTCAAAACTATTGTGACCATATCTATCATTTTCTCCGCTAAATTCGCCATGGTCAGAAGTGTAAATCAACACAAAAGGCTTTTGACCCTGTATCAAATAAGTATATATTTGGCTGTAAAACTCAAAACTATAATCTACTGACTTTTGATAATTTATCGATGGATTATTGGATTTTTTACCCTCAAAGAACTTATAAGGTGAATGTTGTCCAATTTGTTGTAAAACTACAAAGCTTTTTTTTTCAATATCAAGTTTTTCTAATTCATTTAAAAGGAAAAAATCAAATTTTGGTTTAGCTTCATTTTTTCCAAAACTTTTATAAGTATCTACATGGTGTAATTGTAAATATGGTTTTATATATCGTAAACTATTTTCACTCTGCATGGAGATAAAAGCTGTTGTAAAATTACTTTTTTTGGCAAGTTTGAAGAGATTTGTTTGGTTGTTTGGCTGTAGTTTTAAAGTATTATTTTTCATATTGAGTAAAAGTGGCAAAGAGATATCTGTATTTGTTGCACCTGCATAGATTTTTTTATAAAAATGTTTCTGTTTTTTTAACTTTTTCTCGACATAGTTGTTATACTTCATGCTTTCGCCCAAAATGAGAATTATATTGATATCTTCTTCTCTTACTGGATATATTGGTGTTTCCTCTGTTAGTATTTTGGTATTTGTAGCCATAGGCAAAACGGAGAATGTATCAAGAACTTTTAATCCCATGTTTGTATTTAAATTTACATATAAAAGTATGAATAATAGAGGATATTTTATCCAAATGGCAAGAGAGTGTTTTTTTATTTTAATCTTATTTAAAAGCCATAGGGTTATTAAAACGGTTAAAAAAACTCCGATTGGCAAAAGAAAAAGTGATGAGAGTGCAAAAAGTGTTTCAAATGTTTCATTGATATGTGTAAAAAAATTGTAAACATCAGCACTTGACATCAGCCTCTGAAAGTAGCTGAAAAAGATATGGTGTATGAGCCCAAATATCGCAATTATGAGATAAATATATTTTGCATTTTTAAAAAAAGTTGCAAGGTATAAAATAAGCATAAAAAAAAGAAGTATTGAAAATAGAGATATTTGAGTGTTAATTAAATAGTCAGAGCCTAAAAGCAACATGGTTACAATTAGTGAATAAATTACTGTTTTAATGCTGTTTTTCACAATTAATTTCCATTTAGTTTAAAAATATATCTAAAAAGTCGATATGTGGATTATAACTATTAAAAAATTAAAGGAAAATAGACATGAAAAAACAGATTATGATTTCAATGGTAGCAGCGACAATTGCTCTTGGAATGATTGGGTGTGGAAGTGATGGAAAGAAAGTAGTAGAAGATTCTCCCAAAAAAGAAGATCCTAAAAAGGATGATGTAAATCCAATTACTAATCTTGATAAAGTTACATCAGGTGATTTAACTATAGTAAGAAACATTCAATCAGGAGATGTTGAGATGTCTTTCAAGCATACTACAGATGAAAAAATTATAGAATTTTATGTTGATAGCGATAGTAATGAAAATACTGGTTTTTCTCCTAATGAAAGTACAAAAGGGACAGAGTTTAGAATTGTGAACCACACAACTGACCAAGCACAACGAAAAATATATGAAGTAAATACCACAGATAGTTCAAAATGGAGTATTAGTAGTAAAGCTGTTACTTATGATGCTAATGGAGATATAACTTTAACTAGTGATGTTATTCCAACAAAATATTTTTCTGTGGATGCGGTATCTTATGAGATAAATGCCACAGATAATATAAGTTGGGTATGGAAAAAAGAGAAAAATGCTCTTTTTGATATGAAAATAGTTGATTCTAATCCAACATCAATTACTGGAGATAATGGATTAAGTATGAAAATTGATAATAATACTACAGATATAAGCATACAGCTTTTTAGTAATGGATATGATGAGTTTTCAAGACTTTATATAGATATAGATGATGATAATACTTCAGGATATAATAATGGACTTTGGAAAAGTTTTGGTGCAGATTATATGCTTGGAAACAATATAGTTGAAAAATATGCAGGTTCTTGGTCAGAAATTGGCACATATAAGCATTTAGAAAAAAATGGAGTAATAAAATTAAATCTTAAAAAATCTGATTTAAATATCACTTCAAACAAGATAAGATTTGGACTTGCATTACATAAAAATGGCAGTTTAGATGATAATATTAGTGGTTCTATACCTGCGGTTAATGGTTTATATAATCAAGCACAAACATTAGCTGCGGAGTATATTTTAAAGCCGTAGTGAAGATGAAAAAATATCTATTTGCAGTCTTGCTACTATTTTTTAGTGCTTGTAACGATGATATTCTCTATGATAGGATAGGAAATATCATCTGCACACATAAGACGGATTGCGGTGAAGGAGTGCCTGAATATTTAGGTACTCCTTCTGATAGTAGCTCATTCAAAGAAGTTTTAAATAAAACTAGATTGCAGTATCCAGATAGTACAACAGATGTAGATTATGGTGAATTTGACGGTATTGTCAGAAATCATTTTTACCTTGATAAATCTTTCTTAACCTTTCAACTTGATAAACAAACTAACTCAGCAAGTATGCGTTCAGAGTTGAGATTTGGACCCTATACTTGGGATGTTTCTACTGAAAAAGAGCATATTCTATCAGCCAAAGTTCGATGCTATGGTTCTTCTGAATTGTCAAAATATACTTTTATGCAGATACATGAATATCAAGGAGCAAACCTTCCTCTGCTTCGTTTAGCTTGGGAACGGAGAAAAGAGGGTGTTACAAATCATATATGGGCAGGGGTTGTTACAAGTAGAGATTTAGAAAATAGAGTTTATGAATGGATTGATTTAGGGAAAAGAGACGATAAATTTTTTGACATAACAATCTCAGTTAAAAGTAGCAAAATGCTAGTAAGCGTAAATGGAAATCTTTTAGTTGAGAAAGATATCTCCTATTGGAATGGAACACAAAATTATTACAAAGCTGGTTTGTATTTAAATCATTTAGAATCCAAAGGAAAGACAAAAGTACAGTTTGAGAGATTGGAATATATAGTCAAATAAGTG
>JAOZKZ010000245.1 GCA_029935075.1 Campylobacterales bacterium | reverse complement strand
TCAGTTATCAATACTCTCCGATAGTCTATTTAAACTTTTTAACTCTTGGAAATTTTGATAACGATTCTGTTTTGATATCTCCATCATTCACCTATAGTTTGAGTGATGAAAGCAGTATCTCTTTTGGTGCTTTTTTAATGGATAAAGAGATACCAAAACAATACTTTATGAGATATTTTATCAACTTTTGATTCTAAAAATAATCTACAATTTTCCACTGGTATTTATGTGCAAAATAGCCTAAAACTACACCAAGAACTATTGTAATAAGAAAAAGTACACCGCTATCCATTTTCAATCTCCTCTAAATCTTTTTTCATTTTATTTAACTCAAAATAATTTATAACTAATCCCACGACAAAAACCAAGGACACGCCAAACAAAAGTGCTGACAACAAACCATCTTGTCTAATAGCATAACTACCACTTCCACCAACCGCCGCTAACAAGATAATCATCTTTTTATAAATGATATCTGCCTTTTTTGATACTAAGTCTATTTTATCATAATTTTTCATAAACAAAATATAACATAAATTTTACGCAGGAAGAGAAAACATTTCAAATTGAAATGTTTATTTTAATATTATTATGCCGATATAGAGTTAAAGATTTTGTGAGGGAAATATGTATTTTAAATGTAAGTCATGTGGTTCAAATGACTATTTTGTAAAAAAAAATCAAATTATCTGTAACCATTGTGGTGGTAGCTATCTTTATGATGGAAAAACTGTAGAGAAAAAAAGTGATAACAGACTTTTGATTCCCCTTGTATCTTTAGTTGTAGTTGGACTTGTTTTTATATACAATCAAAAAGACAAAGAGATAACAAAGATAAAACAAAAAATAGAAAAAGTATCTAAACCCCCTGAAAACACCCTTATAAATATAAATAATACCAATGCCCAGATAGGTACACAAACAATAAATATAGATAAAAACATCAAAGATTCAGATTATTATACCCCTTTTATAGAGAACAAAAACAGAAACTTTACTGAACAAAAAATAGAGTATTTTATAGATAAGAATGGTGTTAGAACTATGACTGTTGACACTAGCGGTTTTAACAAAAAAGATAATACTCTCTATCTTGATAAAAAAGGAGTTATACCTCTTTTAGCCCAAGCTGGGCTTCCTAGTGGTGTCGTTTCGCATGTAAAAGTATCAAAAGATGCTACTAAACTTTTTTATGTTTCAAGGTATGATGTTCTATATATTGTTGATATAAAACAGCTAGATAAACCAAAAGTTTTAGCCAAAATTGAGTTGGAAAATATAAACGATGTTTTACTCTCCAAAGATGAAAATAAACTTTATTTAAATATTAAAGATGAGTTATCTATCTTTGATATAACTGATAAATTAGAACCTAAAAAACTAGGAAACATACCTGCAAAACCTTACTATAGAGATATGGTTTTGTCTCAAAAAGATAAAAAAGGTGTTATAAACCATATAAACTACCAAGCAACATGGCATAAGTTTTACAAACGCATAAGAGATATAGAGGTTACTCCAAATGGTAAATATATAGCATTTATAGCAAATAAAAACTCTATATCTTTTAAGAGATTTGAAGTTACTTTGCCTAAAGTTGATAAAGATAGTCTGTATGACAAAGATGACTATTTTGGGCACTACTACAGTTCGATTGTTCAACCAAATATAGACGAGATAAAAGAGATTACCATCTCTAAAGATGGAACAAAACTATTTGCTTTTAGCAGTAGTGATGTTTTTGTTTATGATATAAGAAAGCTTTTATTTTAAAAATGCACCCTCTGCACCACTTCCAAATAAAACTCCTCATCCAAGTCAGATTCAAACTTCTCTTTCAACCTCATCAATTCCGACTGACTCAACATCTGTGGAACTAACAAATCACACTTTACAATCAATCCATCTTTATGTTCAATAGTGACATTTTCAATTTTGATATCTTGCCCTTTTAATGTGTAAGCACTTTTTTCCAAAGTAGTTCGGATATTAGAGTCAATAGCCATAGTTTTAAATGAAAAATATAGAGGAATTGCAACTATTGAGGCAACAACCAAAGCATAAACCAAACCTTTTTTTGCACGATGCATGGGTGCAAATCCCATCACTAAAAATGTTAATGCTGCAGCAAATATAATCCCGACAAAGTTTGTCACAAAAAGTAAAAATGCCTGATAAAATATATCAAACTGCATCCAACCAAGTCCAATTCCAGCAGAGGCGAGAGGTGGTACTAATGCCACTGCGATAGAAACACCAGCAAGTGAACCGACAATCTTTTCATTGTTTTTAGCATAAGCTGCAGCCATACCAGAAGCAAGTGCCACAATCAAATCCAAAAGTGAGGGTCTAAGCCTTGCGGAAATTTCATTTGTAAGATTTTCAAACGGTAGTATAAGTGCGATGATAGAAGAGGTTAAAAGAACAAGTAAAACTCCGACTCCTACGGTTTTAAACGAACTTATCATTAAACTTTGATCACTTCTTAACACTCCCATCGAAGCTGATACTATTGGTTGCATAAGAGGTGCTATGAGCATTGCCCCGATGACTACTGAAGCAGAGTTTAGAAAAAGTCCGACCGTGGCTAAAATGGTACTTAAAACCATCATCACAATGAAGGTTGACTCTACTCGCCCCTGCTCTCTCAAACTTGCAAACAAATCTCGATACTTATCTTCCCCTGCATGGGTAAAAAATGGCAAGGTATCTTGTGCATACTTTACACCCTCACTAGTTATTGGGAGTCCTGAAAGTTTTACTGTCTCTTTTTCACTTGTCCCCTCTTTTGATTTTGCCCAAAACTCTTCACTAGCACTTAGTCGAACTGCTTGTTGTTTTACCTCAAATTTTATCGGTGTCTCTCCTGCTTCTTTTCCGTCTATTATCACTTGAAGTGGCGGAGAACTCTCGATATAAAGTGATTCGCTTTTGATAAAACCTACAGAATTTGGCAATGATTTGTTTTTTGAATTTTTGAAAAGTGAGGTATAAAGATAACGAAGATAATCCACGATAGAAGTAGGACTTACCAAAAGAGCTGAAAGCTTACTATCACTAAGAGATAAAGCATTCTGCACCAATGAAGATGCACAAGTATGGTTATCATGCTCAATTATCACGATACCACTTGCCGCTGTATTTATCTCTTGCTCTTTTGCAGTTGTAAGTTTTATCTTTGTCTGTTTTAA
>JAOZKZ010000244.1 GCA_029935075.1 Campylobacterales bacterium | reverse complement strand
TCATAGGTAATCATAAAATCCACACCATCCCAAACCGTTTTGAGTTTTCCATGGGTGTAGTTTGCGATAAGATCTGTAAAAATATAATTATTTGGGATAAAGATAATTCTTCCTGCTCGTCTGTTGTGTACTAAAGTTGTCAATGTAATATCTTCAAGTATGGTTATTCTCAAAACAGAAATATCAACAATATCACCAACATACTCCAACCCATTTTTCATAACCCTTACTCTATCTCCAACATGAAAACTTCCACCAAACACTACAACGATCCAACCAAGAACACTCATAAAGAGATCTTTCATAGCAAATGCCAAACCAGCCGATGCAAAACCTAAAACGGTAACAATATGGGAGACGTTCTCTAAAAATGAGAAAAGAAGCACCAACAAAATGAGGATAAAATTGATAAAATTTATCCCTTTATTTGCCATGTAATACCGCTCATTATCTGAGATTGTTTTTTTAGCAAGGTATTTAAAAAGAAACGAAAGCAGAAGAATAACCAATATAATAATTGCGATATTAAACAGTCTTTTCATCTGAGTTTTGATATCTGTAGTTGCTTTTAAAACATTGTCATCTACTTTTTTAGAATAGAGCTTATAGGTATTTCCAGCAATATCATGCATGGCAATAATCTCATCCAATTCATAGCCTAACTTTTTAATTCTATTTAGATTATAGTCTCCACCATAAATTCTATTTAACCTTTTAGCATAGCCCTCTTTTTCTGTCAATTGATTAATGAGTGCTTTAAGTGCTTGTAAATCACTATTAAAAGACTCTTTGTTTTTCTTCATGGTTTTAAGGTAGGTAAATCCATTGAAAATATTAAATGGATTTTCAATTGTTGGAGAGGATTCTAACTCTTCTGGTTTTGTCAAACTCCCAAAAGGAGGTGCTTTGAAATCACTTAAAAGTTCAAGTTGATTTTGAAGTGCTTTATCTTGACGCGTAAGTTCGTGTAATTTATCAGCTTTATCTTTGGGATCGAGTGTTTTCATATGATCTTCAATCTCTGTAAGATCATTTTCTATATCGATATAAATTTGGTGATTATTGTACTTTGTATACCAAAAATCTTTTTTAAGATCTTGGTCTATTTGCTTAATCTCTTGATGAATCTCTTCTGCCTCTTCCTTTAATCTTTGTGCATGATCTTGTTCTAGTTGTGTTAGTTTCCTAGGAAGAATGGATTTTTCTTTTGTCTGTTCCAAATTTACTGTTGTCTCATTGGAATCGGCATGTAATGAGGTTATAAGACATAGCGATAGAAGATACAGAAGAATTTTTTTCAAACTGAATACGCTTTTAAAGTACTAAGGACTATCTCTTTATCGATATCATCTCTCATCTGATGATCACCCAAACCATGTGCTAAGATAAACTTTATTTTTGAATCATCTGCTTTTTTATCAAGTGAAAAATGATCATAAAAAACATCAACATCTGTGATTTTAAATGTAGTCGGTAAACCATATCGCTCCAAAACATCTTTAATTCTTTGACTCTCAGATGTCTCTAATAGCTTAAGTCTTACTGCTAAATCATTTGCCATACAGATACCGATAGAGACCGCTTCACCATGAAGATATCTTTTATAGTTGGTTAAATTTTCCACCACATGTGCAAAAGTATGACCATAATTTAGAACCGCTCTTAACCCCTTCTCTTTTTCATCCTGTGCAACAACCCAAGCCTTTGTCTCAACACTTTTTTGAATTGCAAGTTGTAAATCAGAGGTCTTTTTCAAATCTGCACGCTCTAACCACTCAAAAAAATCTTTGTCAAAAGTAACAGCCATTTTCACAATTTCGGCAACTCCCGCTCCAAATTCACGAGAAGGAAGTGTTTGTAAATATTCAGTCTCGATATGAACAGCTTTAGGCTGATGAAAAGCACCAATAAGATTTTTTCCAAATTTATTATTGATCCCTGTTTTTCCCCCGACACTTGCATCTACTTGAGAAAGAAGTGTGGTAGGAACTTGTACAAAGTCAATACCTCTTTGATAAAGTGAGGCTGCAAAACCAGTCATATCCCCTATCACACCTCCACCAAATGCAATAAGCGTAGAGCCACGGTTAAATTTATGGTTAAAGAGGTTTTCTAAAATAAGATCAATGCTCTCTTGATTTTTATAAAACTCGCCATCGGGTACGGTAATGATATAAAGTTCATCCACCGTTAATTTTTCAAGCAATGATTTTAAGTGAAGCCCTGCCACTTTAGGGTTTGTTACAATTGCCACTTTCCCAGAAATATTCAAGCTCTGAGCATCATCAATAAAAACAGAATAATTTGCAGCACTTTTTGCTTCAAAATTGATATCGACTTTCATATATTACTCCAAACTTAAAAATTTCAATTATTTAACTATTATAGCCAAAAATATTTATGATTACATGTAATAGGAGATAAGCCCCACTTATTCTGATGGGATAAAAAGCTGGTAGTTATTTTTAAATCTAAAATAGTGCATTTCAATATCTGTTGAAAAATAGGAAGTTATTTTTGAAGACAACATCTTCTTTTCAAAAATAACAAATTGCAGAAAATCATCACGTCGTTTAAGCTCCATAATGGGATTTTTTTCAGTTTTTATCACTTTTATCTTCTCGTCAAACAGTTTTGCTAAATTTTGAAAATGGCTAATAATTTTCTCTTGCTCTTCACTATTTTCTAGATGCACATCAAAAAGTGTAATCTCTAGGTCAAACTGTGTTGATATATCAAATATGACTGAAGAGACTTTTTCAGCTTTTTTACTATTTGAGCCAAGATATACTGACTCTTTAATTGCAAAAAAGCCACTTTTTGCTACTTTAAAAATAGGGAGCTTAATGGTGTAGAGAAATTCAAGATTTGCATTCAAAAACTTTTGATTCGTAACAATAAGCCCAATATAATGCATCTCTATATCTTGAGAGATAATCTTATTTGAGTCATCACTATGAAAATTAAACTCTACAATCATGTTAGTATTTGCATACCCTTTGATTTTATCTAAAACCTGTGAAAATCGACAGTTAACAACCTTAAAAAACAACTTATTACTATTTAACTTAGAGTGCAAAATCATGGCATCATTGGTAAGTGTTTCAACATCTTCATCACGCATCAGTTTCATATCAATATAACAGTAGATATTCTCACCAAAAGGAATTGGAAATTGTCCAAACTCTCTTTTTACACT
>JAOZKZ010000072.1 GCA_029935075.1 Campylobacterales bacterium | reverse complement strand
TCAAGATTGTAAACTCGAAATCTTTTAGAGAGTGGCTCTACTAAATGATGAAAACTATAACTACTTGAACCAAAGCCATGCATTAAAATTAACGCTGCTCCCTCTCCTTTTATATTTGCGTGAAGTTTGATATCTGAAATGGGAGCTTTTTCTACTCTTTCATTCCAAGTATTTGGGATTTTTGTACTACAACCCATAAATAGAAAAAGTACGAATAAAAGTAGACTATGTTTCATAACCATCCACTATCTTTTGAACCACTTGGTAAATTTTCGCTACTGATGCTATCTCCACCTTCTCATGTGTTGAGTGTGGTGACCTAATATTTGGTCCAATGGAGGTAAATTTCATATCAGGGTATTTTTCACTTATAATTGCACACTCCAACCCTGCATGAATGGCTCTAAATTCACTATTTCCAAACACTTCGATCATCGCTTTTTCAACCTCTTTTGAGAAGCTATTTATCTCTGGTTTCCATGCTGGGTATTTTCCCTCACATTTTACTTTAAAACCAAATGATTCAAAAAAGTTTTGGTATTTTTCTTCAACAAGTTTTAAACCTTTGTCATCCATAGCTCTTGCACTTGTCTCTATTTTCAATATTCCCTCTTTTAGTGATACAAGGGCTAAATTTATACTTGTATCTGGAACCTTTAACGCTTCATTAAAAGATAACACACCATGTTCAAAATCATTGATAAGTGCTATAATTTCATTATCTTCAACTATTTGAAAAGTACCCTCAATTTTTTCAATATTTATGTTTTTTTCACATATTAATTCACCATGTGAAAATAATATTGCTTTAAGATTTGTAGGAATTGAATTTATTCTCTCTCCTGCTTCTAGTGAAGCAATTTGAACATTTTTATCTTTTAGAAACGCTCCAAAAAGTTTGATAGCATTGGGAATATCTTTATGGATTTCTACACCTGAATGACCTCCAGGAAGTCCACTTATCGTAAGCTCATAAAAAGTACCTGTTTTTTCAATACGCTCATACTTTTTCACAGCTTCAATATCCACACCACCTGCACAACCGATATAGACCTCAGCCTCATCTTCACTATCAAGATTTAACATCTGTTTTGATTCAAGTTTAAACTCTAGTGCACTTGCACCAATAAGTCCTACCTCTTCATCACTTGTAAAAAGAAATTCACATGCCCTACCCTCCTCCATCAAAGCCATCATCATGGCAATTGCCATGCCATTATCTGCACCCAAAGTTGAGTTTTTAGCCATCATCCAGCCATCTTCTATAAAAGTCTCAATTTTAGGAGCATCTCCCACACATACCATGTCATAATGGGCTTGAAGTGCTAATTTTGGACTTCCTTTTTTGATGAGGATATTTTCGGTTTTATCTGTTTGAACTTTATATCCTCTCTCTTTTGCAAAGTCAATTAGAAAATCTTTGAGTTTGGAGGCATCATATGAACAATGAGGAATTTGTGTGATTTGTTGAAAATAGTCGAAGATTTTGTGCATAGGGTATCCTTATATCAAATAAGCATACCCAACAAAGTTAGAATTTATAGTTAAAGCCGATAGAAACATATGGAAGAATTTCAAATTTATCTAACTCTTCTTGTAAACTAATTTTCTCTTTTTCAAGATCTTTATTGATATCATTAATTAACTTTTCTCTTATTTCAGCTTCTATTGCTGTTGGATTTACAAGCTCTTTATAATGAACACTATAATCAACCTCTGCAGAGCCTTGAAAAATAATACCTAAATCAAAAGTAAATCCAAACCCTTTTTTCTTGGCAAAAGAGGTATCCCAACCAATTCCAATATAAGGAGCAATAGGGTCAAAATCAGCTTTTGTATTTACCTTTGCGATATCATCGGTGGAGTAAGTGTTTCCTTGAAATTCAAAACTTAAAGATTCACTTGGAGTTACTTCACCATCAAGTGAACTCTTGTTCATAATCACACCAGCTGTTGTTTTAAAAGATCCTTTCCATGGATGATAATCTCCAACAAGCATAAAATCTTGAAGTTTTAAATCAAAATTATACTTTGTTTTGGTATCTTCATCTGTCACTTCATAATCATTTATCGTCAGCATATCAAAGCTGGCTCTAACACCTAGATAATCATTCATCTTATCTTTTACATTTAATCCTAAACCAAAAATACCAATTTGAGCACCCGCTGTTAAACCTTGGTTTTTAAATGCGTTAAAATCAGCAGAAGCTATCGAGACTAACAAAACTGATGAGAGTAAAATTTTTTTCATAAAATATCCTTGTAATTTCTATATATTACTCTATATCGGTATAATTTATAATATCTTTAATTTATTCTAACTCTTTGTGCATGAGTGAGTGCTACAGCTATGGCATCTGTAATATCAAGAGGTTTAATCTCTTTTGTGATTTTAAGTATCCGTTTTACCATAAAGGCTACTTGCTCTTTTTTTGACTTTCCATTTCCTGTTACTGCTTTTTTCACTTGAAGTGGTGTGTATTCATAAAAGTTTCCAAAATCTTGTAATATTTTTAAACTCAAAGCCCCTCTAAATTGTGCTAATTTTATAAATGTCTTAGGATTATAAGCGTAAAAAATATCTTCTATAGCAACTTCATCAATTTTTCTATCTTTTAAAACAGTATCTAATCCTTCCACTAACTCCACAATTTGGTGTTGTAACACTTTTTGTTTTATTTTTATGAGTCCCGCTTCCAATAAAATAGTTTTTTGTTTTGTTTTTTCAATAATTGCATAACCACAATTTATTGTCCCAGGGTCTATGCCTAAAATAATCATAAATAAAGCCTTTATTACCTTTTTTGGGCTATTTTAAAATAAATTTGATAAAATATTCACATGTGAATATATCCATGTGAATAAAGGAGGTGTTTTTTGTTGATTTCTACTGTATTAGACCTCTTATCAGATGAAATACCGAAGCAAGAATTTTCTCGATATATCAAACAACTTAAATTTCAAGAAAATGAATCAAAATCCGATACTATAGTCTTTACCGCACCAAATCCTCTCATAGCAAAATGGATAAAAACAAAATACTGCGATAAAATTGCACATATATATGAGAGTCAAACAGGACATAAACCAACAATTCTTATCAAAACAAAAGATAGTATAGAGGGTGTGAAAAAACCTGTTATAACTAATGAACAAAAAGTTATTTCGACTATTTTAAACCCATCTTTAACTTTTGAAAACTTTATAGTTGGTCCATCAAATCAGTTTGCCTTCTCTTCTGCTCAGGCTGTAGCCAAAAAACCAGGATCGAGCTATAATCCACTCTTTATCTATGGTTTTAGCGGGCTTGGTAAAACACATCTTCTTCAAGCGGTGGGAAATCAAGCAATTCATCTTGGATATTCGGTCATATATACTACAAGTGAACAATTTCTAAATGATTTCATCTATAACCTTAGAAATAAAACCCAAGATCGTTTTCGTCAAAAGTATAGAGAGTGTGATTTTCTTTTAATTGATGACATACAATTTTTAAGTGGAAAAGAGCAAACACAAGAGGAGTTTTTTCACACCTTTAATGAACTTCACTCTTTAAATAAACAGATTGTTATGACAAGTGATAAACCTCCTAAAAAAATTGCTGGTTTCGAAGATCGTCTTAAGAGTCGATTTGAGTGGGGATTGATGGCTGATGTACAACCTCCGGGACTTGAGACCAAAATATCTATCATTCAGAAAAAATGTGAACTTGATGGTGTTGATTTATCTTCTGATATAATAAACTATATAGCATCAAATATGGGAGATAATATTCGTGAAATTGAGTCTGCGATTATTAACTTAAATGCTCATGCTGGGTTACTCTCTCAAGAGATTACACTTGAATTTGCTAAACATGTGATGAAGGAGCAAATAAAAGAGAAAAATAAGAACATCACACTTGAAGATATTATCAAAGTGATTTCCGTAGAGTTAAACATCAAACCAAGTGACATAAAATCCAAAAAAAGAACTAAAAGTATCGTTGAAGCTCGAAGAATTGGGATTTATCTAGCAAGGGTTATGACACCAAACTCTATGCCTGCACTTGCCTCTTACTTTGATATGAAAGATCATACAGCAGTTTCACATAATATGAAAAAGATAAATGAATTATTGGATTCTAATGAAAATTTTAAAATTAGAGTAGAAGAGATAAAAAACAAAATTGCGTCAAAAGATAGTTGAGGAATGTGAATTATTGTGAAAAAAGATAAAAAGTTATTCAACAACAAAACAGCTAAATTAAGGGAAGTAGAGAGAGTTTTCACATTTTCAACCGATACTACTACTATTACTAAAATTATAATAAATAAAGGGAAAAAAACATGAACATAGAAATTAACAAAAATGTTCTCGAACATATGCTTATAAATGCACAAAGTTTTTTAGAAAAAAAAGATGCTTCACAAATAACATCTCATATTCTTTTAAATGCAACAGGTTTAAATCTTAAAGTAAAAGCAACGGACTTTGAGATAGGAATAATTATGGAGAGTACAAATGTTAATATTATTGAACAAGGACTCTCATGTGCTAATGGTAAAAAGCTTTTAGATATTATTAAAATTTTAAAAGATGATGTTATCTCTTTAAAAACAGAAGATGACTTTTTGCATATAAAACAAAAAAGATCTAAATTTAAACTTCCTATGTTTAATGCTGAAGAATTTCCTGAATTTCCTTCAATTGATAATAAATCACAATTTGATATTAAAGCTATTGATTTTTTACACTCTATAAAAAAGATATCTCCTGCAATAGACACAAACAATCCTAAATATGAGTTAAATGGTGCACTTATAGATATCGTTGATAATGCAGTAAAATTTGTAGCTACAGATACAAGAAGGTTAGCAGTAGTAACTTTACAAAAGAATGTAGAGTTTGACATTTCTCTTATCATCCCTAAAAAAGCTATTGGTGAAATTCAAAAACTCTTTTTTGATGATATGAATATTTACTATGATGAAAATGTTTTGCTTATAAAGAGTGAAAACTTTACATTTTTTACAAAATTGATTAATGGAAAATATCCAGATTATCAAAGAATTATTCCAAAAGATCATAAAGTAGAACTTACTCTAAACAGAGAGCAGATAGTAGATCATTTGAAACAAGTCTCTACTATCTCTTATGAGATGAAAATTACATTTTCAAATGAAGCTATTACTTTTGAAAGTCTTAATGAAGATAATATAGAAGCTAAAACACAACTTGAATTTCAAAGTGACTTAAGTGAAGATATTTCTATCGCTGTGAATAGTAAATATATTTTAGACTTTTTAAGTCAAATTGAAAAGAATGAATTTAAACTTAGATACAATGATTCAACTTTGCCGTTTTTGCTCGAATCTGAGGGCTTTATAACGGTTATTATGCCTATTATGCAGTAATAAAGGAAACAAAAAATGGATAAGAATTACGGAGCATCGAATATAAAAGTCCTTAAAGGGCTTGAAGCGGTTAGAAAACGACCAGGAATGTATATCGGTGATACTAATGTAAATGGTTTGCATCATATGATTTACGAAGTGGTGGATAACTCTATTGATGAATCTATGGCTGGTTTTTGTGACAAGATAAATATAGAAATCACTACTGAGGGTTCTGCTATCATCTCTGATAATGGTCGTGGTATTCCTACTGATATCCATGAGGGTGAGGGAATTTCTGCAGCTACAGTTGTACTCACAGTACTTCACGCTGGTGGTAAGTTTGATAAAGATACTTATAAAGTCTCTGGTGGACTACATGGTGTTGGTGTTTCGGTTGTAAATGCACTCTCTAAAAAGTTGATTCTGAAAATTAACAGAGATGGTAAAAAATTCTATCAAGAGTTTGAAAAGGGTATCCCTACTATAGTTCTTGATGAAGTAGGAACTACAAATAGAACAGGAACTTCTGTTGAGTTTTGGGCAGATGATACAATATTTGAGACAACTGAATTTCAATACGAAATTTTATCAAAAAGATTTAAAGAACTTGCATACCTAAACCCAAAAATTACGATAAACTTTAAAGATAATCGTATAGGAAAAGATGAAACTTATCACTTTGAGGGTGGAACTGCACAATTTGTTGAAGATTTAAATAAAGCTGACCCTATCACTAAGCCGATACGAATTATGGAAAGTGTTGAGGATTTAGAGATAGATATCGCTCTTTTATATAATACCTCTTATCATGAAAAGCTTTATTCATTTGTAAATAATATCAAAACTCCAGACGGTGGAACACACGAAGCTGGTTTTCGTGCAGGTCTCACAAGGGCTGTTGTAAAGTATATCAATAACAATGCAGCTCAAAGAGAGAAAGATATTAAGATATCTGGTGATGATGTTAAAGAGGGACTTATCGCAATTGTAAGTATTAAAGTACCTGAGCCTCAATTTGAGGGACAAACTAAAGGAAAACTAGGAAATACCTATGTAAGACCTTTGGTTCAAAAATTGCTTAATGAAGCACTCTCTAAGTACTTTGAAGAGAATCCTCTAGAAGCTAAACAGATTATGAACAAAGCTTTGTCAGCCGCAAGAGGAAGAGAAGCCGCTAAAAAAGCGAGAGATTTAACAAGACGAAAAGATACAATGAGTGTTGGTACACTTCCTGGTAAACTTTCTGATTGTCAAAGTAAAGATGCATCTATCTGTGAGATATATCTGGTGGAGGGAGATTCTGCTGGAGGAAGTGCAAAACAAGGACGAGATAGAGTTTTTCAAGCAATTTTACCACTTAAAGGTAAGATTTTAAATGTTGAAAAAAGTCGAATTGATAAGATACTAAAATCTGAAGAGATTACCAATATCATCACAGCTCTAGGTTGTGGAATCGGCGAAGAGTTTAATGCAGAGAAATTAAGATATCACAAAGTTATCATCATGACGGATGCAGATGTTGATGGTAGCCATATCCAAACGCTTCTTTTGACATTTTTGTTTAGATTTTTATATCCTGTTATTGACCAAGGTTATGTTTATCTTGCTCAACCACCACTTTATCGTTATAAAAAAGGTAAAAAAGAGATTTATTTTAAAGACGATTCTGCGATGAATGAGTATCTAATCGAACATGGTATAGAGACAGTAACATTTGAAGGCATGGGTAAGAAAGATTTAACTGAGTTGTTTAAAATTGTTTCTGCTTATAGACATGTTTTAAATGAGTTAGAAAAAAGATTCCATGTACTTGAAGTTATCCAATACCTCATTGAAAAACCTGATGTGATAGCACTTAAGGGTGAAAAACTTTTTGAAAATCTAAAAGGCTATATTGAGAGTTTGGGATTTAATATCTTAAATCATAAAGTTAATGAAGAAGAAGTTCATCTATATGTTCAAAATTTTGATGGTTTAGAAGAGATAAGAGTAAATGATGACTTCTTTTCAAATCCACTATTTACAGAGGCTGTTTATATAAATGGTAGGATAAAAGAGAGAGGTTTAGAAGTTTCAAGCCAAGAGCTTATTGACATGCTTGATGGTGTTGAAAAATCAGCGAAAAAAGGGGCATATATCCAAAGATATAAAGGTCTAGGAGAGATGAACCCTGAACAACTTTGGGATACCACAATGGATCCAACAAACAGAAGACTTTTAAGAGTTACTATCGAAGATGCAGCGAGTGCTAGTGATACTTTCACACTCTTTATGGGCGATGAAGTAGAGCCAAGAAGAAACTATATTCAAAGCCATGCAAGAGATGTTAAACATTTGGATGTCTAAGATATGAAATATGGTGAAAAAGAGCTTTTAGAGTTTGATGTTGAAAAAGATTTAGAGATTTGGGAAAACAAACATCAGAAGGATTATATCATCAAGGTAACGCTTCCTGAGTTTATGGCTTTATGTCCGAGAAGCGGTTATCCTGATTTTGCGACTATTTATCTTGAGTATAGACCTGATAAATGGGTCGTAGAGTTAAAAGCAATCAAGCTTTATATCAATTCATTTATGACACGAAATATATCTCACGAAGATAGTGCCAATGAGATTTATGATGTGTTAGAGAAAAAATTAAAACCAAAATGGATGAAAGTTATAGCAGATTTTAATCCTCGTGGAAATGTCCACACAGTTATCGAAATAGACAGTAAGTATGTTAAATCCTAAATTAATTCAATCCCTCTTTACAGCGGCATCTATCCAAAGATGGAATGACTATCCTAGAATGGTTGATTTGGTAGAACTTGATAAACAGGCTCATAAATTTATCATTGCTTATCTTTTTGCAAAAATTGAGATTGACAATGGCAGTGATATAGATATGTCTGCACTCATAGAAGCGGGTGTTTTTGAGTTTTTGCGTCGTGTGGTTGTAACTGATATCAGACCTGATGTTTTTCGAGTCATGCTTCAAAAGAAGAGAAAAGAGTTGAATGGTTGGGTTCTTAGTCAGTTAGGAAATCTCATCGATGATATTGACGATGGGGAATTTTATAAGCGATTTGAACAGTATCTTTTAGATGAAAACATGTATAAAAAAGAGCGTTTTATACTAAAAGCTGCTTCATATATCTCTACAAAATGGGAATTTTCAATTATCTACCAAACAAGCCAATTTTTAAATGATATAGATGAAGTAAAAAGAGATGTAGAAGATGAGATTGAGGATTATCATGAACTTTTAGGGGTTCGTAAATTTGCACTTGGAAAAAAACTTTCAAGGTTTATTGACCTTAGTGGACGACTCCGTTTTCAAAAGAGATGGGCACAGACTCCACGAATACCTGAAACTTCAGTTTTAGGACACATGCTCATTGTTGCACTATTTAGCTATTTTTACTCTATAAAAACAAAGGCATGTAAAAAAAGGCTTGAAAATAACTTCTTTTGTGCTCTATTCCATGATTTACCAGAAGCTTTAACGAGAGATATCATAACACCTGTAAAATACTCTGTAAGTGGCATGGAAGATATCATCAGCGAAATTGAGATACAAAAGATAGAAAATGATATTTTACCCCTTATCCCCTACTCTATACGGGATGAGTTTTCTTATCTCTTAGGACTTTATAATGGTACAAAAGATGAGTTTTTAAATAAAACCTATCAAAAAAATATCAAAGTTGTAGATACTTTAAATACTTATAATGAAGATAGATACAATGCCATAGATGGTATAGCACTCAAAGCTTGTGATAGATTAGCGGCGTTTGTAGAAGCAACTTTATCTATTTCACATGGTGTGAAGTCAAAAGAGTTACAAAATGGTAAAAAACAGACATTAGATAAGATGACGGAGAAAGAAGTGATAAATGGTGTAAATTTTTATGAGTTGGCTTTATCTTTTGAAGAGTCTTTAAAAGACCCCCCTCAAGGTTCCTGCGGCACATAAGAAGATGGGGTGAGCTGCTGCGTTCCCACCCTGACTCATTATCCCAAAATCCTATTGCACAGGTCTTAAAGGGAGCACTCAAGAAGCTGATGCTTCCTCAATGCTAGGCGGAGATTGTACGAAAAAGTACCTTAATTAGTAATAAAAGGATAGATAAATGGAAATAAAAAGAAAAGCCAAAGGGTGGTTCTTATCATTTTTTAGAGAAATCTTTGTCTATCACAATAGTTCACTAGAGTTTCGTGCAAAACTTTTAGCAGCAGTTATCGGTTCAAACAAAGTTATAACTGATTGTGAAAAAGACCTTCTTTTGGAAGTTGCACAAGAGATTTATCCTGAAGATATAGCAAGAGTTGATGTCCTTGTGAACACTACAAAAGAGTTTGTATCTAAAATCATAGAAAACAACGGACTCAATGTAAATGAATTGATTATGAGCATAAACCAAGACCTAAAAGAGGTAAAAAGGTTTCATGAAAAGATAGAGATAGAACAGTTAAAAAAGTTTTTAGTGTGTGTAGATGATGAAGAAACTCACATAACACAAGTAAGAATTATCGAATATCTAGAAAACACAATAGAGAATTTTAACAAAATACGATAAACTACCAATCTTCAAATAGAGAGGTGTCCGAGTGGTCGAAGGTGCAGACCTGGAACGTCTGTGTAGTTTATTCTACCGAGGGTTCGAATCCCTTCCTCTCTGCCATACATGTAAAAATTTAATTTAAAATAACTTTATTTGCCTGAAGGGATGAGAACCCGATAAGAGGTGTTCGGTGGAGCAAAGCGGAACCCCACAGCGAAGCGAGGACAATCCCTTCCTCTCTGCCATAAGCTTCAAATAATCCTTAAATTTAGATACAATATAGAAAACATATAGGAGTGTTGTTGTGAGTAAAAACCCAATTAGTAAAGAAGTTATATTAAAAACGATACAAACGACACAGATTATAGAAGGTTATAAACCTGCCAGTAAAGAGACAAAACAAAAAGCAAAATTACTGATGAAAAAACATGACATCAAAGTATCAGTTAAAAAATAACAACTTTTATCTTGATGGTACAGA